>NZ_JBHYJH010000059.1:0-8963 GCF_042740445.1 Streptomyces sp. NPDC059003
CCCGGCGTATAGCCCGACTCGTCTGCCGCTAAGGGCCTCTGATCAGTGTTTTAGCTGGTCAGAGGCCCTTTTCCGTGGATTCAGGCCCTCGTCTAGAACCCGTTCCGTACGGGTCCAAACCGGGGTTCACGGCTACGTACGTAGCCATGAAAGTAGCCATGGCACGGGGGTCAACGAGCCTGCTTGATTCAGCCCTTCACCTGCAGCAAGGCGCCGCTGGCCTGGGGCTTTGACGGGGTGGAGCGTGTGCCGTCGGGACATCGCGTGGCGCGTGATCAGGGTGTACCTCTCCGAATGCCCCGGATAGATCCGCGGTTCTGCGAGTCGTAAACGCGCCAGCGGGGATCAGGCCGGTGTCGGCCTGATCCCCGCTGAAGGTCCTACGCTTGCGCCCGGAGAGGCGCTGAGGTCACGCCGCGACAGGTTCGGCGGATCGCGACGGCCGCGCCGTCAGGCCCGCGGCGATGGCGCCGTGCGTGTCCGCGTGGTCCCGCAGGAGGTGGCTGTACGTCCGGCGCAGCTCCTCGACGGAGTCGCCGACCCACGCCGCCACGGTGTGTTCGGGGATTCCGTTCTGAAGGCACGTGGAGATGAAGGTGTGCCGCAGGTCATGGAACGTTGGGAGGCCCCCCTTCTCGTCCTTGATCCCCAGCTTCCGCAGCGTGGGCTTCCACGCGTCGTCGTTGAAATGGTTCCGGCAGATGAGGTTGTTGCGAGCGCTCCAGAACAGGGCGCGCGCTGTGCCGCGCTTGCACTCGGAGAGCGTCTTCTTGTGCTCCCACAGGACGTTCTGGGTGACCCGCGGCTGCTGCTGCTCCATGAACTCCTCCAAGGCGTCCACCAGGTACGGCGGCATCGGGACATCTTTGGTGTTCAGGCGCGGGCTCGTCTTGAGCCTGTCGACGAGCGTGGGGCTGTAGCGCGTCTCCTTGGTTCGGAGGATCTGCCGGCGCACGGTGAGCAGCTTGCTGTCCGTGTCGATGACGTCCTCGCACACGGCCAAGGCCTCCGCTTGGCGGAGTCCGCATGCGAACCCGAGCATGGGTATGAGGCGATACCGCTTGGGGAACTCGTCGTAGATCGCCCAGCACTCCTCCGCGCTGAAGACGTAGGAGGTCGACTCGGCGACGTAGGGCCCGTCCACCTCGTAGGTGGGGTTGGACTCGATCTTTCCGTTCTGGAGCGCGTCCTTGAGGATCATCTTGAAGACCTTCCAGTGCCCCTCCGCGGTGGAGTTGGCGAGCTTCTTGTTCGCCTCCATCTCCTGCACCCATGCCTCGACTTGTGCCTTCCTGATGGAGCGAAGGCGTTTGCTCCCCCAGCGGGGCGTCAGGTGGACGCGGACGGCGGTCTCGTAGCTCGCGACGCTGATCTCCTTAGCGCGTCGTCTGCTCAGCCAGTCGGCTGCCCACTGCCTGAAGGTGACGTTCGTTTCGACAGGCTCGGGGGTTGCGCCTGGGGCCATTCCGTCGAGGATCGCTTGCGCTTGAGCCTGCGTCAGGCCGACTGATTCGGGGATTGTCGCGCGCGTGCGGCTGCCTTCGTCAGTCGTGCGGTTGTACGACCAGCTATGGCCGCACCCACCCTTCTTCGGCCTGTTCTGGTCAGGGCAGTTGCACCTTTTGTAGACAGTGGGCTTGCGTGCCACGGTACGCCTTTCACGATCATGGTTGGGTCTCGGGTGACTCCCTGGCCAGGGGAGTTGGACTGTACGTAGGCGTAGCCATGGCTGGTCAAGCTCGATGAGCGGAGGGCTGGACGAGCGGTGATGGCCTTCTAATCGCGGCAATAGCGCCTAGGTTGGTGCGTGGAATTCATTCAGTGCGCGCTTCAATCCATGCCTCAAAATCGCGCTCCCGGACACGAAGAATGCGGTCGCTGACGCGCACGATAGGGATATCCCAGCTCCTATAGTTGTCAAGCACTGTGCGCTTTGTGACTTCCATTCGCTCGGCAATCGTCTCGAAACTCAGCAATACGTTGGAGCCGCCGCGAGCCATCGTCGTCCTTGCTTTCTCGTGGGTGTCCCCCGGCGGACTCTTCCGGCCGGATGGAGCCGGTTGTGTGCAGCCCGGCACTGATACGTACGTCAGTCAGCGGGATCTGTTACACCCGGGCAGAGTTCGTCAGTGCGTGGTGCGAGGGGCGCGTCGTGGGGTGGGCGTCTCGGCCGGGCCGGCAGTGGATCGGCTCAGCGGGCAGCGGTCGCCCTCGTGCTCGGGCGGCGTGGTTCGTGGTAGATGCGCATGACTTCTTGGGTGGCGCCTTTGCCGCGGGTGCGCAGGATGCCGCGGCGGCGCCCCTCGCGAACCATCCGGGCGGCCGCCTGGGGTGCGATCTTGGTGCGCTGCACGACGGTGTCGAGGGAGATCCACTCCCCGTAGGGGAGGAGCATGAGCGTGCGGTCAGCGTCCATGTGCGGGGACATGGCGGGGGCCTCTCGGTTCGGGTCTGGTGTCGGGTTGCTCTCCCGGCACGTGCTGCCTCTTATAGCACAGGAGGTGGCCCCCGATGTCGCTAGCCCGTTCGACGGAATCCGTAAATGGCCGGTTATGCTGCGTCACCGTTGCCTGGAACAGCGCCTTCCTCCTAGGGGGAAACAGTGGAGGGGGCGCATGGGTGGCGTGAAGCGCATGAATCACAGCACCGGCTCTTGGGGGGACAGCACGCCGTGACCGACACTCTGGAAGACCTCGTCGCGCGCGCCGCAGCGGGCGGCGCAGACGGGGCTGATGCCATTGCGGCGCTGTACGACGAACTCACCGATACGGTCTACAACTGGGTGAGGTTCTACGTCCGCGACGGGCACATGGCCGAGGATCTGAGCCAGGAGGTCTGGCTGAAGGTCGCACAGAACATCAGCAAGTACCGGCCGGGTACGAACTTTCACGCCTGGCTGCGCACGGTCGCGAAGAACCGTGCGCTCGACTACTTGCGGTCCGTGCAGCGGCGTCCTTCTGAAACACTGTGCGGCGATCACCTTGAACTTGACCGACCTCGTGTTGGCCTCGGGCCGGAGGAGCATGCCGAGAGGCGCGTTCTGGCTGAAGCGGTTGCAGCCCACATGCATAAGCTGCGCCCAGATCAGCAGCAGGTCCTGGTCCTGCGGTTCTTCGACGGGGAGAGCCCAGGGCGGACGGCGGAGATCATGGGGAAGACGGACGGTGCTGTGCGTACATTGACAGTACGGTCGCTACGTAAGCTTGCCGAGGTCATGCCGACTGGGGAGTCATCTTCCCAGTTGGTCGAGGAACTGCTGACAGCGGCAGTGGGCAGAAACAGGGTTGTCGGTACACGGGTTGAAACACGAGAGGCTGAGGCGCATGTTGCGACGCGCTGACCAGAGCGAGCGCCTGGAGCGGGCGCTGGACGGCGGGCCGGTCCCTCATGACGAGGAGACCCGGCGCATGCTCGCCGCCGCGGGTGCTCTGCGGCCGGGCTTCCGGCGCAGCCCCTCGCGGGTGCGTAGCACCCGTGAAGCCATGCTTCGTGAGTACGCGCGCTCGCAGAGTCCGCGGGAGGCCCGTGAGGACGCCGGGTCGGGGGACGGCCTGGACGAGCCGGAGGTCCACCGCGAGGAGATCGAGCTGCCAGGCGGCGGCCACCTCGTCCTTACCGACATCGAGGCTATTACGCCCGATCGTGCGGAGAAGACGGCCGCCCGGATTGCGCAGATCCTGGAGAGCAGGGAAAGAGACCGGCAGAGTTGAGCAGCGCAATATTCGATGCTCTGAAGGCCGAGGGCACCGACGAGTTCGGCGTGGGGGTGCTCCACTACCTGGCCGAGGACTTGGGCTCGGAGGGCTTGTTCCAGACCTCTGACCAGGCCAGCTTTGCGGTTGCTGTGGACGACGTATGCAAGATCATGCCGAGCGTGTCGCTCTGGCAGGCCGCGGAGGTAGTGCGCACGCAACTTCCGGAACTTGAGGGGCGGCTGTGAGTTCGTCCTTCCCACAAGTGCAGGTCCACATCCTTACGTCGGACGAAGACGCTATCCTCGCGCCGGACGAGGACGTTGATCTCGTAGACGTCGGCGTGGTCAACATCAATGGTGAGCGGCACCTGTTCATCAGCCCGCAGAACTTCGAGCGCGCCGTACGGCAGGTCAGTTCGGCCATGCCGGACGTGCCGCTGGAGCAAGTCGAGCGCTTGCTGCGCGAGCACTGCCCTGAACTGAAGGACTTCGATGAGCTGATGGGATCGATAGAGACCGCTCCGCCTATCGACGCTCCACCCCTTCCGCTCGAGATGCCCCCGCCCGCCCGTGTCGGAAGCCGCGTGAAGAAGTGGGTCATCGCCGCAATGGTGCTGCCGGCACTCGTCGGGGCCTGGGAGCTCGGGCATGTCACGCGCGCTGACCCTGCCTCGAATGCGGCGAGCACTCCGGACGCGAACCCCACCAGTGACAAGGCGAACAGCGACAACCGGAACCTGGGGCCGAAGCCTTTCGTGGCCCAGGAGTTCATGGAATTCTCCGATGCGGGGAAGATCGACTGCAGCCCCACCGACAATCTTGAAGCGGAGTGCACCGACGCCGACGGGATGGTGATGTCGACTAAGGCCGCAACAGGGCCGGACAGCACCATCTTCACGTTCTCGTACGGGCACGAACGCATTGGACTGCGAATCTTCGGGACCGCCCGATACGCCAAGACATGGACGCTTCAGGACGGCTCACGAGAGCTGTACCCGAACATGTCCCGCTCAGGCCGTTACGTCCTCTGGGGCACGGACGAGGAACGACTGAAGGAGTACCGAAAGCTCCTGGAGGCATCCGCGGGGCAGAAGCCGGGCGCCAACACGGTGGCCTACACGATGGGCGGAGCCGAACCGTTGCCGCCCCGCCTGGCGGCGCTGACGTTGGGCACCCTGGGCCTAGATCACCAGGAAGTGCGCAGCATCCTGATCACCCCGCAGGACACGCCGATCGACGCGCCTTTGCTGATGGCGGCTCAGGCCGTGCTCGGTACGGGCGAGGTCGGGACCGGGGACGTGAAGCCGGGCGCGGAGGACATCGTGGCGCTTGCGGCGGGCATAGGGCCCTCTCTGGGCGTAACCGAGCCGGGCGGGAACACACACGGCAACGGCGGAGTCGTACACGTCATCAGTCCTGCCAGGCCCGGTTCGACGGCATCAGGTGGCTCGCCCGGTGCGTCGACGGCGACGACAGCAGCCAGACCCGGCCCGGCCCCGTACCCGAAGCAGACAGGGAACGAGAAGCAGAGGCCGGTCAAGCCCACGTTCAAGCCCGAGAAGCCGGTGGCGGAGAAGCCCACAGCTCCTAAACCGAAGCCGAAGCCGAAGCCGGAACAACCTCCGACAGAGAAGCCGGAGGAGCCTCCAACCGAGCCCGAGCAGCCTCCAACCGAGCCGGTCGATCCGACGCCGCCGGTCACGGAGACACCGACACCGCCGGGCCCCGAGGAGACGCGGCCGCCCGCAGATGGTGACGGCACAGCCACGAAGCCGCCCGCTCAGGACGGCGATTCGCCGATGGACGACACGGCCGACGAGGACAGGGAGCCGTTGATTCAGCCGCAAGGGCGGGTCGCTCCGGCCGTGTAGTAGCACGAGAGCGCCGCGTGGGAGACACTGCGCGGCGCTCTCGTTGTACGGCGGCTCAGAAGGGCGGTTCAGCCACCCAATGGGCGTCGGCCACCGGACGACTAGGTGAGGCGGCGGCCTGGCGCTGCTGCCCGCCGGTCTTGGTGATCTTTGCGGTCGCGCTCTTCAGACTCACGCCGACCTCCTCGACGTCCAGCTCGTAGACGGTGCGCTTGACGCCTTCACGGTCCTCGTAGGAGCGCTGCTTGAGACGGCCCTGGACGATCACGCGGGTGCCGCGTGACAGGGACTCGGCTGCGTTCTCGGCTGCCTGGCGCCACACGGCGCAGGTGAGGAACAGGCCCTCGCCGTCCTTCCACTCGTTGGTCTGGCGGTCGAAGGTGCGTGGGGTCGAGGCGACGCGGAACTTTGCCACCGCCGTGCCGGATGGGGTGAAGCGGAGTTCAGGGTCGTCGACCAGGTTGCCGATCAGGGTGATGACGGTCTCGCCTGCCAAAGGAGCGGGCCTTTCGGGATCGGTGGTCGGCCCGCCGCGGGGAGGGCCGACCCAGGGGTCGGATCAGGAGAACAGCAGGCGCCACGTGAGCGGGCCGGGGATGCCGTCCGGGTCGCCGCGCAGCTCCTTGACGGAGCGCTGGAAGGCGGCGACGTTCTTCCGGTCTGCGTCCGACCACTTCGGTCCCGGACCGCTGGAGTAGTGCTTGCCGAAGCCGCGCTTGACGAGCTGCTTGCCCATCAGAGTGATGTGGGCGTTGTTCTTGCCGGGCCCGAAGTAGCTGGCGCCGGGGAACGGCGGCTTCGGCTTGCCCGTGCCTCCGGAGCCCGTCTCGCCGGAGGAACTGCCGGGCACCTTCGCCTTCTTCTTGGCCAGCGAGATCAGCTTGGCGAAGTCGATGTCACCGGGATCGCCGTGCTGGTTTTCCGGGACGTGGGAGTGCCCGCACCATCCGCGGAAGTTGGTCCAGGCCGAGAAGTTCATGCGGGCCTTGGTCTTGCCGTACGAGGATGGGTAGGCGAGCCACGTCTTCGGGCCGGTGAGCGGGACGCCGTTGTTCTTGTACTGCCACGCCATGAACGCGGCGAGTCCGTCCAGGGCCCAGTCCGGCGCATCCGGCCAGTAGATGTAGTCCTGGCCCGCTTTCGCCCCGTTCCAGGTCTTCTTGTGCTTGGGGTCACAGGTGCCCACCAGCTCAATCTGAACGGTGTGGAGGGTGTTGGTCTCGACTCCGCCGGCAAGGTTCACCAGCGCACGGGCGGACCGATTGAACGGGTAGTGCTGGTAGAAGTCGAGCCGCTTCTTCGCGAAGTTCGGCCGGGCGGTGATGTTCGGTGCGGAGGCGCCGCCGTCGTACGACGGTAGGGAGGTGCCCTCGGTGGTGTGGAGCACGCCGCAGTTCGGCTTGATGACGGAGCCGTTGTACCTGTTCGAGTAGTCGTAAGCGCGGCTGGCGCCAGGGTAGTAGGAGACGGTCACGGTGCACTTCCTCTGATGCTGGTGAGCAAGGGAGGGGGCACCGTGACCGCCGATGCGAGTTAGTGTCGCGCGCTGCCTCTGCGCTCAGCCGTCGATCACCTCTGCCTCTACGACGCTGCCGTCTTCCAGCTCTGGAGGGTCGGGATACTGCACGGCGAAGAGGCTCTGGTTCAGGCGCTCGGCGAGCGCGCTCAGGTCGATCCGCTCTTCCTGAGCCGGTTCGACGCTGTCCAGGCCGGTGATCTCGACGGCGATGGCTGCGTCCTTGCCGTAGTGGTGACGGTGCTGCCGCTCGAGGTACCAGGCGTCCGCGCGCCAGTCCGGGGCCGTGCGGTCCTCGGTGATCTCCTCGACGATCTGGCCGGTCTCTGGGTCGCGGAACTTGCGGGTCGTGATCTTGGTGGTGATCCCGCCGTCGGCGACGCGCCTGATGTTGGCCATGGCACGGGCGGCGGCCATCGCTCGGGCGGTGCGGACCTTTTCGAACAGCGCGACGTAGGCGTCCTCGTCCCGGTTCGGGTTCTGCCCCTCCTCGCGAGCGGCGACCTCGGCGCGGCCGCGGGCCATCCAACGGCGGTAGGTGGAACTTGAGATGCCGGCCGACTCGGCGGCGAGTTCGACGGCGATGCCGGATCGGGAGGCAGCGAGGATGCGGTTCTCGACCTCGTCGGACAGGAGGGTAGGCCGCCCGGCACCAGGGCGATGGGGCTTGCGGCGGTGAGACACGGGCTGGCTCCTCAGCGCCCGGGTGTGAAGGCATGGGCGCAGGCCGGGCAGGTGACCAGGCGCGCGCGTCCCTCGTCGTCCGGACTGAGTCCGTCACTGCCCGGGTCGTCGCTGCCGTCGTCGGGCAGGTGCAGTACGGAGGCCCGGTCCTCGTTGACGGCGCCGGGCAGTGTCTCGGGGTCAACCTGCCGCAGCAGGTTCTCCAGCTCCTGGTCAGCGATAGCGAGGGAGTCGTACAGAGCCGCATCGGCTGTAACGATGTCTTCGAGGTAGGCGGCGAAGTCGCGCGGGCGCCAGCCTCCGTCAGCGCCGATCTTGTTGAGCTTGATGTTCAGGGTCTTGGCCTCGGCGTCCGAGCGGGAGGCCCAGCCGCGTTGGACGGGGACGAGCCATCCGCCGTCATGGTCGAGGAGGAGTCCTGCGGGAAGGTGTTCACCGCGGGTCTGCATTTCGATGAGGGCTTCGCGACGGCCGTGTCCGCCCAGGATGGTGCCGGTGCGTTCGTCGGCGATGGGCTGGTCGACGAATCCGTGCGTGCTGATGCTCTCGATGATCCGCTCGACTTCGTGGCGCTTGGGATTGCCCGGCGCGGGGGTGAGGTCGGTGAGCGGGACGTAGGTGGTGTAGCGGGGAGCGGGCACGGTCTCGGTCACGGCAGTCCTTCCGGCGGTTCGGTGTGCCGGCGGCGGGCGCAGTCTGCGAGCCCGCGGACTTCAACCGCGGCGCCCCGCCTCGCAAGCGGGGCATGCCGTCATGGCCGGACCGTGCCCACCACCGGGCCGGTGCCGCCCTCGTTCCGGATGGGGAGGCACCGGGGCCCGCCCTATCCGGCGACGTCACCAGGTGAGGGCAAGCCACGCGGAACGTAGGGGGTACGACCGGCTTGTGTCGCCCGCCCGGGAAGCGGCGGGAAGGCCGGGCCCGGCCTCAGCTCTCGGGCGTCTCCGGCCGCCTCGCGATCGCGACCCACAGGTCTGCGTCCCAGGAGACGGGACCCGTGGTGTCCCGGAAGGTGACCTCCACCGTGGTCGTGCCCGAGGGGTCCGTCACGTGGACCGGCGGCTTGTCCACGACGCCGGAGAGGTCGCCGAGCCGTACGGTGTCGTCGACTTGGAGGTCCTTGGCCTGGACGTACTCCCAAGGGGATTCCAGGGTGTGCGGGGGCGTCTTGAACGCGTGGACGGGCAGCCCGGCCGCG
>NZ_JBHYJH010000059.1:9062-13974 GCF_042740445.1 Streptomyces sp. NPDC059003
GGGATTCCAGGGTGTGCGGGGGCGTCTTGAACGCGTGGACGGGCAGCCCGGCCGCGACCTTCGCGAATTTGATGGCGCTGTAGCGGCTCACCGGACGGCCCTGCTTGTCCATCAGGAGCGGGCCCTCGGAGCGCTCGGCCATGACCTCCCGCGCGAGTTCGGCCGCGCGGTCGCTGAGCGGGACAGTCTGCGGCTTCCGCCCCTTGACCGGCAGTTCGACATGGGCTTGGCCTTCGTCGAGGTCCACGTCACGGACGTCCAGACTGAGCGCATCGCCCACGCGCATGCCGGACTGCATCAGAGCCCACAGCGCCCGGTGCTGAGCCGGGATGGACTCGTCCGCGGCGAGCCGCAGAAAGGCTTCATGGCTCACCACGGCAGGGGAGCGCAGGTCCAGGCGCCGGCCGCGCCCTGGTTGGCTACTGCGCGCAGCGTCGGCGGCAGCCCGCTTGTACCTCTTGGCGCCGGTATCTGGGTCGCGGTCGACATGATCGAGGGAGGCGAGGACCTGACGGGCGTAGCCATCGCTGACGCCCCATCGCGCGGCGCAGTCCTGAGTGGTGGTCAGCTCATCAGTCATGTGCCGCAACTTACAAACGCCACGTTTGCAGGTCAAGCGAGAATGGGCCAACGCGCTGTGCCGGGCTGAGATGCCTGAGGGATGGCCCCCGGATTGCCCGTGGGATGCGCGACGGGGAGTCCGTTGCACCATCGAGTGACGTGTGCTGTAGTATTTCGTGTGGCTGGGAGAGCAACCCAGCCCTCTGGGCCTAGGTGTCACAGATTTTCGCCAGTCGACGTACTTACTGGTGACGCCCTCTGCGCCGCGCCCAGGACCGACCCGAAGAGCCCTGGGCGACGCCTGGGGTGAGAAAGGACCCAGCATGTCGTACGACGACACGGAAGAGATGCCGCAGTCCGCCCTGTCACTGGGTGATGCCGCGCTGCTCTCGGTCTTCGCCAAGCTGTTCAAGGACCATGTCGTGCCCGCGATCGACGAGAAGATCGCCGCTGTGAAGGGGCCGCTCCTCGTCGCGTACGACAACCCTGACAGCAGCACCAAGTCCGTTGACGCCAAGGTCGACGGCGTCGCCGTCGCCACCCACACGGTGGCCATCTCCAAGGACAAGTACGTCGTTGGCGACGCGGACGCGTTCAACGCCTACGCCGAGGAGCGCGGCGAGGTAGAGGTGATCATCCAGGCGCGGCCCGCGTTCCGCGACTCGATGCTCAAGCGCGCCAAGTACGACAAGGAAACGGACGCCATCGTCGACAAGCAAACCGGCGAAGTGATCCCTGGTATCACCCGTATCCCCGGCGGCAAGCCCACGGGCTCCGTGACGACGACGTGGAAGGAAGGCGGCCGGGAGGCTGTGATGGAGGCGTTCCACGAAGGACGGCTCGACGGTCTGCTGCGCGGCGTGCCTATGCTCCCCGGCCCGCCCAACCGGGTCACCGAGCAGCAGCAGTAGTCCACGCACCGTCGCACGACGGCCCGGCCGCATCCCGAGGCGGCCGGGCCCCCTCCCCGAAGGACGACCGCCTTGCCCTCCCACACCCCCATCGCCCCAGCCGTTGCTGGAGAGATATCCGACCGCGCGTTCCGGCTCTACTGCTACCTCGTCCTTGAGAGCGACGGCGGATGGGTCACCGTCCAGGACGTTGCCGACGGCTGCAACCTGACCAACCACCAAGCCCGCGAGCCCCTTTCAGAGCTTCGCGGAGCAGGTATGGCCGAGTCCCGGCGCGTATACGAAATGGGAACCCACGGCCGCAAGACGTGGCACACCCACTTCCGGCTGCCCCAGGACACGACGAGCGAGGCGAAAGCGTGACCGACCGCAGCGCGGTGCGCCGCAACCGGCGCTCCCCCTTCGTCATGGTCGAGTCCAAGACCGCCCGCGACACGCGCCTGAGCTACCGAGCCCTCGGACTGCTGACGTACTGCCTCGACCAGTCCGATAGCTGGAACGTCCGCTCCGAACAGCTCTCCCGCGGCGAAGGACGCGAAGGGCGCGATGCTGTCCGTAAGGCGCTCCACGAGTTGGCCGCGCACGGCTACTACCGGCTTGAGAAGCGTCGCTTCCTGGACGGCAAGAACGTGATGGGCGCAGCGATCAGCGAGTACCCCAATGAACAGTGGGCCAAGGACTACGTGACCTTTGACGCTTCGCTGACGATCCCCGTCGACGAGCAGGATGACGGCAGCTTCCTCGTCCGCTACCCCGACGAGACCCTTGGCTCCGATGGCTTCCCGCCCGCCAGCGAGGCGGCCGCACCGGACGAGGCGCCCGCCGCGAACACCCCGAAGCCGAAGAAACGGCCGCGCAAGACCCCACCGGCCGCAGCCCGCTCCGTCGCCAAGAAGAAGATCGTGCAGCGCAACGCCCCCGCCGCCGACGAGCCGCGAGCGGAGGCGGAAGGACCGACGAAGGCAGCGAAGGAGAAAACGCCCGCCCAAGAAGTCGCCACCTGGTACTACGAGCACGCCTCGAAGCACCTCGGCCCGTACGCGGGCAAGCAGAAGTCCGGCTGGTACTTCGGACTCGTCAAGCTGGGCCAGCAGGCACTGGACGCCGAGTACACCCAAAGACAGGTGGCCAAGGCGTTCCAGCGCACTGGCGTCCACTTCCCGACAGCGCACCAGTTCCAGCGGGCGCTGAGCGACGAGCGGAACAACAAGCCGATGCCCGCCCAGTACGGCGGCCGCCCGGCCCCGTACAGCGATGCCGCGACCTGGGGGACAGAGGGCACGGGAGGACTGCCCGCACCCGAGGTCCCTGAAGTCCTGGACGAGGGCGTTGAGTTCGGCATCGTCCCTGCGTGATGCGAAAGGAGAATGAACGGTGAGCACCCTGGCAGCCGAGCGCATCGTCCCCGCACGCGAGCCGAAGCGACTGTTCGAGATCACCGACCG
The DNA here is from genome assembly GCF_042740445.1 of Streptomyces sp. NPDC059003. NCBI lineage: Bacteria > Bacillati > Actinomycetota > Actinomycetes > Kitasatosporales > Streptomycetaceae > Streptomyces > Streptomyces sp. NPDC059003. The sequence continues at coordinate 11,980 of NZ_JBHYJH010000059.1, forward strand.
CATGGTCGAGGCCCTGCGGCGGGGCGGCGCGGACCTCTCTAAGCTCGGCGTGCCCGCCCCGCCCGAGGAAGATGACACTGAACTGTGGGAGGACGTCTCCGTGCCGCAGGCTCACGCCCGTGCCCTCGCCTGGACGAACAGCATGAAGGCCGCCGACCACGACGACTACCTGAAGTGGAGGCTCCCCGACCTGGACGACTACCAGCACCCTCAGAGCCTCAACGGGTGGCTCAACTCGATTGTCGAGGCCAAGAAGCAGAAGGCCCGGCCCAGCACGATGCACTTCATCGTGTCCGGGAACATCGGCTCAGGGAAGACCACAGCGGTGGCGGCGCTCGGCAACGAAGCCGCCGAGCGGGGACTGCTCGTGCGGTTCGTGCAGCACTCCACGTACCTGACCTGGCGCCGCCCCGACGGCGGCCCTGACGACATGAGCCGCTACCAGATCCGCAAGCGCCACGTGGAAGACCCCGACCTGCTGATCCTTGACGAGCTGTGCGGCGAAATGGACGGCGTTCAGACAGAGTTCGTGCGCCGGGAGACGACCGACCTGGTCGGCTCCCGCCTCGCGTCCGGCCGCCCCACCGTGTTCTCCACGAACTTGCGGCGCGACGGCATCAAGGCGGTGCTCGGCGAGCGGCTGCTGTCCCGCATTGAAGACCGCGCGTACCTGGCGAAGGTCGTCGGCCCCGACCGGCGCGCTCCCCGCAAGGTCCTGGACTGGTGAACTCCACCCCGTAGAAGCCGTGACGGCGGATGCGCGAGATCAGGAGGAGCGCAGAAAGGGGGAACGCTATATCGTTTGGGCAACCCGAGGGCCGATGAGCATAGGTCCGCGGGAAGACCCGAACGAAAGGGACGTGTCTTGCCGAAGCTGCCTGCCCTCCGAGCCATCACCCAGGGCGAGCGGGAGCTGCGAGAGTGGCACCGCAACCTCCGCATCGGAGCCGCCGCCGCGGGCCTTGGAATGATGCTGGCCTCGCTGTACCAACTCCACTGGGCCGGGACCCTCATAGGCTTCCCCGCCTTCGCGGCCGCAGCGATGGCCGGGTCGCTGGAACTGCTCCTCGCCTTCACCGCCGGGGCCGTCACCTCCATCCGGAAGCGCACCGCCGCAGGCGCCGAGGGCGGCTACTACTGGTCGCTGTGGCTGGTCTTCGCGTTCTTGTTGTGCATCTCGATCGCCGCGAACGTCGGCCACGCCATGGTCGCGCTCAGCGAATGGTTCAGCGCCGGCGGCGCCCCGGCCGTGATGACGGAGAACCGCGTGTACGTCTACGCCGTCGGCAGCGCCGTCGCGGCGATGGTGCCCCTCGGAGGCAGTCTCGGGTTGCACATCAGTGGATTCGTCCGCGCCCGCGGTGCTGGCTCGGACTGGGTTGACGAGGGCGGTTCCGGGGCGCTCCTCGACACGGCGGCGCCTGTTCCTGCGGCGCCCCGCACAGCACCGGCCGCGCCCCGCCCCGCTGCGAAAACCTCTGCCCAGAAGGCCAAGAGCCCTGCACCCGAGGACAAGCAAGCCGAGGAGGCGATGCCGGTCGAGCAGGAGCAGGAGCAGGTGCCGGACCAGGCCGAGGAGAAGCAGCAGGACGCCTCTGCGGTCGAGCCCGTGCAGGTGTTGCCCGAAGAGGAGCTGTACGCCATCTACAAGGAGGCCAGGGACGCAGGCGAGCACCACCGGTTCGGAACGCGCGGGGACTTGAACCCGACACAGCTCGGGCGCCGTCTGGGCCAGAGTCCTGGCAACGGCCGGAAGAACGTCGGCCCGCGCTTCGACTCCCGGTATGAGGCGGAGAAGCAGGAGGAGCGCGGTGACGGGGTGAACGTCGACGATCTTGGGGCCGGTAGTGAGGCCGCTCAGGCATCCTGACGTTCCGCACCTGCACGACTTGCGGCGGGGGGGCCCCCCCGCGGGGGCCCCCCCCCGGGGGGAAGGCGCCCGCGAGAAGCGCCAGGCAACCATAGGCCCCCCCCGGGGGCGCCCCCGCCGCGCCC
>NZ_JBHYJH010000059.1:13984-51297 GCF_042740445.1 Streptomyces sp. NPDC059003
GTGGGCGGGGTTTTTTTTTGTTCTTCTGCGGGGTGTGCGGCCGGCCCTCCCGACGGCTCAGCGCACCCGCCGGGTCGTGGGGCCGGCGGCCCCGGCGCCCGCCCCCCCCCGCCGCTGGTACGAACGGACCTCTCTCATGGCCTCTGCAACCGTTGCCCGCCTCGTGGCGGCCCGCGCGCATCGCGACCTGTCCGACCTGGCTCGGCTGGGCGTGGGCACCATCAGCTCTGAGCAGAGCTGTCGTGAACGGATCGAGGCTGCCCGGCGGCTGCGGGTTCTGGCCAACGAACTCGTCGACCTGGTCGTGCTTGCCGAGGCCCTGGGCGGTGCGACGTGGCAGGAGATCACGAAGGCTCTTCAGCGCCGGGACGCCGCGACCGTACAGGCCGAGTACGAGGACGACGTTCAGGAGTGGCAGTCCGCCCCGGCCGAACCGTTCGACGGGATCGACGACGCACAGGGCCTCGACGCCTGGTACCGCGTTCACCGAGAGGACAGCGATCCACCTGCGGAAAATCCGGTCTCTGACCTGCTGAGAATGGGTTGATTCTCCGCCCAGACAAGATAAAATACTACAGCGGACGTCGGGGGGAGAGGGTAAGGCCCTGAACGCCGCAACATCCGGGAGAGCAACCCGGAAAGACCCGAAGCGAAAGGCCCGTTCCGTGGCTGGAATCACCGCGCCCCAGCGCACCCGCAAGAGCCGGAAGCCCACCGGCAAGCCCAACCCGCCGATCATCCTGCTCACCGGTCCGGAGAAAACCGGAAAGAGCTACGAGGCCGCGCGCGGCTCCGGCTCCGACCTGATCGGCATGACCTACTGGATCGAGATTGGCGGCACCGAGGGAACCGCCGACTATTACGGCCGCATCCCCGGCGCCGATTACGAGATCGTCCCGCACGACGGCTCCTACCAAGACATCCTCGACGCGATCCGCTGGGTGAACGCCCAGCCGCGCATCGACGGCAAGCCGAACATGCTCGTCGTCGACTCCGGGACGTCCCTGTGGGACATGCTCAGCGACGAGATCGCCCTGTACGCGCGCAGGCGTGCCATCCGCAAGGCGCAGAACAACCGCTCCCGCGTGCCCACCCTCGACGACCCGGTCGTCATCGACTCCGACCTGTGGAACCGCGCCAAGGACAGATGGGGTAACTTCCTTTGGCTGCTGCGCCGCCACTCCGGCCCAGTCCTGCTGATCGCCCGGCAGGAGGTCGTCACGGCCTTCGAGAACGACAAGCCCACGCGCAACACCACTCGAAAGGTGAAGGCGGAGAAGAACCTCCCCGCGGCCGTCGACGCGATCGTGGAACTCCACGCGCTCGGCGAAGCATGGCTGACTGGCGTGCGCACCCTGCACATGGAGATCCAGCCCGGCGAGACCCAGAGGTTTCACGACTTCAGCGTGGACACACTGCTGCGCCGCCTTGGTCTGCAAGACGCGGCCGAATCACGTTCCTCGTCCGAACTGAGACCCGACCCAGAATTGCAGGAGCACGGCCAGCAGCCACCGCAGAGTGCGCCCCGCCCCACCCCAGCCAGGCAGACTCCGGCCCTGAGCAGTGAGCAGGCCGCCAAACTGATCCGCGACGCTCTCATGCACCCTGCCGATCCAGAGCAGGCCCTGCGCGACCTGCGCGAGGAGCACGGCCGCCGCGCACTCAAAGCCCTCCCCACGAAGACCGCCTGGGGGAAGATGAGCGCCGACGACCTGATCACCAGATCCCTCGACCACCTCAGGGCGAAGGCGGACCAAGCACAGGCGGACGACAGCAGCAAGCAACGAGCCCCAGCTGCCGGTCACGGGCGCGAGGAGACCAGCGAGCAGCCCGAGCCGACGGACGCGGACCAGCCCGACCGGACCGGAGAGGGGACGCCGCCGCCCCCGGACCCGGCCGAGGAGCCGCCCACGCCTGAGCGTCCCGAGGAAGTCAGCGAAGCCGAGGAACCGCAAGACCTTCCCCGGCCCCGGCCCTCCCAGGCGAACAAGATGAACAAGGTGATGGCGGTGCTGCTCACCGAGGCGGAGATCCAGGCCCGCATCCTGGGCATCCCGATGGAAGAACATCTGGCCCCGATCGCCGGGCCGGACGAGGGGACCCCGCCGCCGATGACGCGGCTGCGGACGTACGTCATGGACAACCGGGCCATGGTGATCGGCTTGCTGGAGGAGCGCGGTGAGAGGGACGTCGCCAACGCCTACCGGCTCGCGGGCAAGCCGGAGCTGAAGATCGCCGACATGTTCGCGACGCTCTACACCGACCTCGCCACAGTCGGGTGAGGTGACGTGAGGTGACGGGCGCCGGGAGCGCCTGGACCGCTCCACCTCGGGTACGGGACACGCCCTCCGCATCACGTCACGTCACCGGTCGAAGGCGCGCCCGCGCAACTCCAGCTACCGCGCGGGCGCGCCCTCAGCGACTCCGGGGCGCGCGCTAGGCCCGGCACCGACCGCGCGCCCTAGCCTTGTGACGCGCGCCCCCATCCCGCTGCTGACGCGCAGCGCGCCTTGTGATGCGCGCCCAGCGGGGCGCGCCATGCCTGTGGGCGCGCGCCACCGACCGGCCCGCCAACCGATCCGAGGCGCGCCATCGTGGAAGCGCGCCCGGCACGAAGCGTGCCGTAGCGGGAGCACGCCACCATCTGACCTGCGGCTATGCCAGGCGCGCCCTGGAAGACGCGCCAGGTCCCGGAGCTGGTGGCGCGTCGCCGCGCGGGCCCGGATCGGTACGACGTGACCTGCTTCTGGCGCGCGCGTGCCACCTTGGCGCGCAAGCACACTCCGACATGAGGAAGGGCGCGCCCCGATCGGGCGCGCCTCAGTGTGCTCGTTGCACAGTCAGTCTGTCTGGCGCGCTTGCGCGCGGCGCTCGAACCGCCGCTGACGGCGTACCTCCTCGCGCGCCTTCTGCGCGTCGTCGCGCACCGCCCTGAGCAGCCTGGAGAAGTCCTCCGGATACTTCTCCACGAGCAGCCGCATCGCCTGAAGCCGCTTGTTCGGAGCGGTCGGCATCCGCCCCCACCGCGCCACCGAGAAGTTCAGGGTGTACTGCAGGAACCGCAGCTCGGCCTCCAGCCGCGAGCGGAACTGTGAGATGCGCGCAGCGTGCGCCTTACGTGACTCGTCCTCCCGAGCAGGCAGGAACTGCTCGGGAGCGCGCAGCATCTTGATGGCCAGAGCCTGGGTGCGAGGGGCAACTTCGGGCGATCGGAATGCCAGGCCCTGTACGTAGTCGCGCCCGGACCGCGCGCTACCGACGACCACCTGGACGAACGCTACCCACTCCTCGGCGAACGCCTCGTCGTCGAGCTGTGCCAGGTACTCGGCTTCGTCCGCGGCGAGGCTTTCCACCGTGGCGACGATGGGCTGCCGCGCCTCCTGGAGCTGTTTACGGAAAGCGCTGATGCGGGCCTGGTACTCGCGCTTCGACTCGCCGTCCTGGCGGGCGACCACCGTCTTGAACTCGCGGGAGGCACGGTCGGCCGCGGTGAGCGTGCGGCTGGCCAGATCCGGCGATCGGAATGCGGCCGCCTGCACTTCGCGCGGGGCCTGCTCGTCGGTACCGCCCCGTACGTACGTGGTCCACGCCTCGAAGAACGCCTGGTGAGACTTCCCCTTCAGGCGCTTGACCTCTGCCGTGACGATCTCGGCAGGTAGCTGCGCATCGGCCATCCCGGCGGCTCCTCCTGGTCCTAGCTCGGCTCGCTGCTCTCAAGCCGCAGTGTGCCGCTCGTGGCGGCCGTGCAAGTCGGCGATGGCCGCCACGCGACCGAACCCACTCCGTGTGCCGGATCATCGCAGGAGCAACCACTCCCCGGCCCTGGGCGCTCTACACGCGCGCAGTGGTCTCGGGCTATGACCGCTGGCCCGACCCAGGAGGAAAGAGAAACCCCAAACTCCCGGAAAACCAGCAGTAGCCCTCAACGCAGTGAGTTCGGCGGCGCGGCGGCCACCGTCGTGCGGATGATACCCGCCGGCCCTCAGCCCGGTATCCGCCTGCGGCTCTAACCGGCCGCCTCCTGGCCCTTCGGGCTGGTCACCGCCTCGATCGCCGGGGCGAGCTTGCTGGGCTTCCAGATCAAGTCGTATGTGGCCTGAGAGGCAGCGAGGACGGCGGTGAGCGTGGCGAAGGTCAGCGTGCCGTGCTGGAACTGCGCCCAGCCGCCGGAGGCCGCGACGGTGACGACGCCCGCGACCAGGGCCAGGGCGACGGCCACCACCTTCTTCACCTCCGCCGACCAGGCCGGGCGCTGCACGATCGCCGTGAGCAGGGGGAGGAGAGCGCCGACCTGGGCGCCAGCAGTGATCGAGTCGAGGGTCGACATAGAGGTTCTGCCCTTCTGCAGATGATGTGGAGGGCAGAGCATGCGGGGGCCGACAGGCTTGTGTCGTGGCCTGGGCTACGCGGTGTCGCGCTCCTCGATGTCGGTGGCGATCTCGGCGGGTGGCACGGGCGCCGGTCGGTGCAGCACACCGTGGACTAGGTCGCGAAGCTCGTGGATGTATTCGATTGCGGCGGCTTTCCAGCGGCGCCACTGTCGCTGCTCTTCCTGCAGATGCTCGACGCGGCGCTCGAGGTCGCTGTACTTCGCTTCGAGGGACGCCATCCTCTCCTGGGTCTGCGTCGCGGCAGCGCGCTGCTGCTCCAGGAGGCTGGTGAAACCGTCGGTGACCGTCCGGATCGCGGCCACGTGGGCGTCGCTGTCGTTCTTCTTCTTGGCCTGCCGGTACACCAGCCACGCGCCGCCCAACGCGCCGAGCATCCCGAACAGAGGGGCGAGTACGGGTGCCAGTACGGGTGCCAGCGAGACGAGCCCATCCACTGGCACTCCCTCAGTCGATCGATCATGGGTGCGCGGGAGCCGGGGCCGACGGAGCCCGCGGCTCCCCGCACCGCGCACACTGCACAGAGGCGGCGCCTAGTGTCTTGGCCTCACTCCCTGACCGGTACGAGGTCGGTGATCGGCTGTCCGCAGCCCATGCAGACGCCGCGGTAGATCGGCGGCTCGGGGGCGGCGTAGTAGGTGCCGGGGTAGGGGATTCCGTTCGCGGCGCATGCGGCGGTGCGGCAGATCGCGATCATGCGCTGCGAGTGCGGCATCGCCTCTTCCTCTGTGGCCTCCATCAGTCCTCTCCGATGATCTGCCAGTGGACGGTCGTCTCGTCGCCGTCGGTCCGGGTGACCCAGATGGTCATGCCCTCCGACGAGAGGGCGGTGAAGCCCACCCCGGTCACGCGGGTCCCGGGGTAGGCAGTGTTCGCCGTGACCTGGGCCCGGAACTTCGAGCCCCTGATGCTGCCACCGGACAGGGTGACCGGGGTGGGCTTGCCGGGTGTGGGGTTGACCTTCACGACGCCCGTCACGATGTTGTCGGCGCGGAAGACGCCCTCGGCCCGGATGGTGGGGCCGCTGATCGTGGCCTGTGCCGGTGTGAGGTGGATCCGGCCGCCGGTGGCCACTGCCGTGCCGTCGAGCACGCGCTCGGCGACCCACTTGTCCTCGCCCTGGTACGTCCTCCAGCGGTAGGTCTTGCCTGCGTCGGTGAATTTCCCGCTGTTACTGATCAGTGCGGCGTCGGAGCCGGTCCCGGCGACCTGGATGTGCGCGTAGTTGGTGCCGTCGTCCGAGGTGAAGTAGAGGAAGGGGGCGTCAGCGTTCGGTTCGAGGACGATGCGCCGCCTTCCGGCTCCGTAGGCAGTCAGCCGGGAGTCGTCCATCACGAGACGCGGTCCGGACGCGGCGGTGCGCACGGTGGCGCCGGTGATGACCTTGCCGTTGATCGCATCCGCGCTCAGCTTGTCCGCGGTGATCGCCCCGTCCGCGATCTGTACCTGGCTGATGACGGGTTGGATGGCAGCGTTGTCGAAGGCGACGGTGCCCGCGGTGGAGTCGTAGGTGGCGATGCGCACCTCGGCGCTGACGGTGCCCGCAGGCGCGGTGATGGTTCCGGCGAGCGCGTTCCACGCGCCGAGCACGGGGCTGGTGCGGGTGACGTGGCTGAAGGTGATGCCGCCCGCGGCATCGATCCAGCGGGCGTAGATCCGGATGGAGGTGCCCATCCAGTCCTCGGACGGCCGCGCGTCGATGGCCAGGCGCAGTTGCTGGCCGGGCAGGAGCGGGAGGGCCAGCAGCGGCATGGAGCGGGTGACGGGGGTGGCGTTGACGGCGTTGACCTGGAGCGCCTTCGCCGAGTTGTTGCCGGGGCCCACGACGCTCCAGTGGGTCAGCCCGGCGACCAGCGCGGCGCCGGCCGGGCCCTCGAAGCTCGGGTCGGGGAGCATGTTCGGGGTGCTGGCGATGGTGAGCCGGTCCGTGGTGATCGAGCCCGCTTTGATGTGGGTGGCGTCGAGGGAGCCCGCGCGGATGTGGGAGGCGTCCACGGAGTTCGCGGCGATCTTGTCGGCCGTCACCGCCAGCGCAGCCAGCTTGTCGGTCGTCACCGCCAGGGAGGCGATCTTCTCCGCCGTCACCGACAGCGCCGCCAGCCGGTCCGCCGTCACGGACAGGGCCACGAGCTTGCCGGTGGTCACCGAACTGTCCGCCAGGCCGTTGCTGTTGACCGCGCCGAGCGCGATCTTCGCGGCGGTCACCGCGGCGGCCGCGAGTTTGGTCTCCGACACGATGCCGTCCAGGACGTCCTCGGCGACCACCTTCTGCGGCCCCACGCGGCCCGCGGCCGCGGAGGGCAGGCTCGCGGTGCCGGAGAGATTGCGGGCCACGAGGCGCACGTACACGGGCACGTCGGTGGGGACGGTGAAGGTACCGCCGCGCGGGGACTCGATGGTGCCGACCTGGGTGAGCTGGGTGGGCTCGTACACCGCGGCGGTGGCCGCGTGCACCTCGACGCGGGAGAAGTCCAGCGGGGCTACGTCGGCGTCGGTGTAGAGGCCGTCCCAGGTGACAGCGGTGCCGCCGCGCGCGGCGGCGAGCTGCGGCGCGGTGGGAGTGGGCGGGGGCGGGCCGTTGACGTGGATGACCCCGGTCGTGCCGTCGGGCTGGTCTCCGATGACGACCTGGAGCGAGCCCTCGTCGTCGTAGACGTCGATCGCCCCGCCCTCGATGCTGGCGTCGGTGAGCTGGTTGGCGCGCTCCAGGTCCTCGATGCGCCGCTCCAGCTCGTGCAGGTATTCGGCGAACCGGCGGGAGTTTTCGCGTTCATCGAGGCGAAACGACTGCATGATCGAAGCCCCCTAGCTGTAGCGGTCGGCGCGGGTGAGGGTGAGGACCGCGGTGCCGGAGGCGGGGTCGATCTCCTCGGCGGTGATGCGGTGCCAGAGGGCCAGCTCCCCGACCCAAGGCACGTCGACCTGGACGAGGATGCGGTCCCCGGTGTGCCACGCGCCCAACGGCGCGTTGGGGTGCTGGCGCACCGCGATCGAGGGAATCGTGAGCTGCTGGCTGTGCTTGGCGCGCTCGGTGCGCCCGTACGCCATCAGCGTCCGGTGCGACTTGGTGGCCTTGCGGGTGATGACCCGGGCCCGGCGCAGCCGCTTGTCGTAGTGCGCCACCCGCGCGCGGGGTGTCTTGCGCCCGGAGCCTTTACCCAAGACGTAGACCTGGTTGGCGTAGAAGTCGCCTTGCCCGCCCGGGGTGGCGATCTCGATGATGTTCTCGCCGCTGGCGAATCGCAGGTCGCGACGGGCCTTGCCGAGGCGGCGCGTGCCCAGGTCGAGGTAGTGGTTGATCTTCTCGCGGTTGCCCTCCCAGCGGTGCCGCTCACGGAAGTCCGCTTTGGCCAGGCGCATCACCTCGGAGATGACCTGACCGCAGTCCGGATGCTCCCACCACTTCAGCTCCCAAGGGTCGGTCCCCTTGGCGGAGCCCAGCAGGTGCCCGGAGTCGTGGCGGTCGACGCGCAGGCCCAGGTCGCCGTACTTGTAGTCCTGCAGGTGGGCCCAGATGTGCCGGACGACGTCGTAGGCGTCCCAGCGGCGACTGACCTTGTCCTTGGGGCGCGGCGGCATCTTCCGCCTCGGCCTGCTGCCGTCGATGTAGCCGTCGTGGTTCTTGTCCCGCCCGTCGTACTTCCACTTCTGCTTGATCTTGCCGCCGGAGATGATCGTCGATCCCAGGTACGGCATGCCGGCGGGGTAGGCCGTGTACCCGGCGCACTCCACACGCATCGCCTGCCCCTGGTAGGACAGGCGCGTCACCAGGCCGCCCCAGCGGATGTGCCCGTTGTACTCGGCGTAGATCGCCGTCGACCACTCGGCGATGATCGGCAGCCCATCGGGTTTGGCCATCAGCCGCAGGTACTCGGGGCTGATCGTGCCCGTCAGCGATCCGGGGCCGTTCAGCTCGTTCTTGGGGGGATTGTCGGGGATGAGTGGCACGTCCCAGTCGAGGAAGTCGCCGGTGGTGGCCCGCTGGGCGATGTAGCGCCATCCGCTCATGCCGTCACCGGCGCCTGGTGGTAAGTGATCTCTACGGCGAGCACGGTCGCGTCGTCCGCGCGCAGCACCCCCGTCTTGCCCTCGGTGCCGATGCCCTGCACCGCCACGGGCAGCGCCGTGCCGCGCTCGGCCGGAGTGAGCGCGAACGTGCCCCCGGTGAACGCGGCGTGGCGGCCCGCGTGCTGGCTGGCGAGCGGGAAGCCGCCGCCGAACTGCTCGCCGACGCTGACCCGCAGCCGCACCGCGGCCTCCGTGGCGTCGGGGTGCAGCACCCCGGTCAGGTGGGCGTGCACGGTGACGTGCGTGGCCCACGCGGGCACCGCCTCCTGCCAGCGCGCACCGAGCGGGAAGTCCTCCCACGCGTCGCTGATCGGGCCGAGATCGTCGGGGGTGGCCCAGGCGCTGTGCAGGTAGTGGCGCACCGTCTGGGAGCGCGGACGCGCCAGGCGCCGCAGGTCGCTGACCATGCCCTGGGTGATGACGGACGTCGAGGCGGGCACATCCACGCGGGCTAGCGTGACGGCCGTGGAGGAAGCGTCCACGTCCTGGATGCTGGTGGTGCCTGGCGGCACGTCCGAGATCACACGAGTGTGAACGTAGGGGCCGACCGACGGATCTTCCGGCAGCGGCCACGTCTCGCCGCCGTAGGGGTCCTCAATCCGCACGATGATCAGATCGGAGCGCGGGCCGTCGGCGGTCGTGGGCTCGATGTCGACCAGGTCGACGGTGGGCAGCCGCGCGGCATACGCCTGCCCGCCCGCGCCGGAGCCTGGCCGGGAGGCGATCATCGCGCCAGTACCGACCTGCACAGCCGGGCCGGGGACTTCCAGCGCCGACACGACCAGGTCCGCTGGCGCCACGATGCCCTCCCCGCCGCCGCTCGCGGCTGCCACCACCAGGCGCAGCGTCTCCTCGCTGGTCGCCGTGCCCTCCACGAACCACGGAATGCCATCCCACACCGTGGGCCTCCCTTCACCGTTCTGCCAGGTGAGACGGGAGGGTGACGGACGGCACGGCTACTGTCGCCCGCTGCCCGCTGACCGGCCCGAGAGCACCCAGAGCCGGTAGCAGCCGCAGGTCACCACCAGGTGTGCGCGTTGCGCCACCGGATTTGGACGCGGGGGCCGGGACCGCGCTTGTCGAGACGGCTGTAGGACAGCGAGGCCCTCCAGATGCCTGGCGGGATCGTCATGTCCGCCAGGCGCGGGGAGGAGCGGGTGAGCTTGTCGGCGACTGAGGACTCCGCGCCGCCCTTCTTGGTGAGCAGCACAGTGCGGGAGAAGGGCCGCGTGTCGATCTCCACGGATTCGCCTTCGCGGATCGTCATGTTGAGGTGCACCGACCACAGGTCCCGGAAGGTGACCTTCGGGGACTTGCAGGGGCCCTTGATGACGATGACCGGCTGGGTGGCGATCCGTCCGGCGTGCCGCACAACGACGGACTTGCGCACCGGCTGCGTCATCCACGGCGGCAGGATGTCCCCCCACGGACGTCCGGGGCGCCACGGAATGTTGAAGCCGGACATGTCCCACATCTCCTCGACCTGCTCCTCGTCGTCGTAGAAGCGGTCGTCGAGGGCCTGGAACTCAGCGATCACCGGCACGTAGCCGCGGGAGGCGAACCGTGTGTGGGCGACGTCGAACTTGCGGGGCCGCCCGTACAGGCGGCGCACACGCCCGCCGGACTTGTGCAGCAGCCACGCCACCCGGGTAGGGCGCATGCGGATCGCGTCAGCCCGCCACACCTGCCGCAGCATCCCAACGCCGTTTTGCACCCACTCCGCCCGAGTGCCCTGTTTTTTCAGGAACTCCAGGTACAACGGGTTGTCGTCCCAGTCGCCGATCCGGCCATGCGTGAGCATCCAGTACGGCCTGGGGAAATGCCGGTCAACCGGGGCGTCGACGGCGTCCACACCGATCTCGAAGGTGACGTTGGCCGTGCGCTGGTAGTCGCGGCCGAGGCGGGTGCCGTCCTCCCCGGGCAGAGCCTGGTCGCCGACGTCGGGGTCGGCGAACTTCACCTCGGGCTCGCTCAGGAAGTACAGGCCGCTGGCGTGCGTTCCGAAGCGCAGGGCGGCGCCGGGGGTGTCGTTGTAGGAGTAGTAGCCCAGGTACCACTCGCCGTTGCGCATCAGCCCACCCCTCCGCCGAGCCGGACCTTGCGCAGTTCGTACATGGCGTCCTCCATGGCATTGCCCATGCCGGCGACCTGGCCGACGTTGATGTTCAGATCGCCGCCGACGAGCGCCGCGCTGTTGCCCGCGGGAACGGCCGCACGCGACGAGCGCGGGGCCCGCGTGCTGGAGTGGTAGACGGCGGCCGCGCCGCGCGCGTGCTGGCGCAAGGCGCCATCGGCGAAGTACACGACGCGTCCACCGAACTGCTTCGCGACCTGATCGAGGATCGCCGCGGACCGCCTCCTCTTACTCGGGGCGAGCGGGATGTACGCCTCGCCGCCGGTCTCCGGCTCCGCCCACAGCCGCCACTCACCGGGGCGCGCGATCTGAGCGACGTGCCGCTCGGTGCCGCGTGCGAACGTCTTCACGCGGGAGCCGAGGCGCCGGATGCCGCCGTTGGCGTATCGGACGATCCCGCCATCAGCGTGTTCGGAGACGTACGGCTTGCCCTTCGCGGAGTACTGGACCGTGACGTGCACCGTCTTGCCGGTCAACGAGTTGATCTTGCGCTGGATCGCTGCCACCTGGGAGGACGCTGACCCAGTGGGCGCGGTGATCTCGACCTTCTTGCCCTTGAGGCCTTTGACCTTGAAGCCCAGGTCCCTGATCGCCTGCTGCGCCACCCTGGTTGGCGCTTCCATCTTCAGCTTCTTGCCGGGTGGTAGGCCCGCGACCTTGTTGCGGATCGCTGTCAGGTCGGTCGTGGCCCGCTTGATGATGGCGTTGACCGTGACGTTCTTGCGGTTGGGCGCGTTCGCGATGTCCTGGGCGAGAGCGGCGATGCTGACGCGGGCGCCGCCGGTCGGCGCGGTGACCTTCACGCGTTTCCCGCCAGGCAGCGTTTGCACCTTGAACCCGAGGAGTTCGAGCTGCTTGCGTGCCTCGCCGGTCGGAGCCTTGACGGTGATCGACTTTCCGGCGCCGAGACTGTCGAGCTTGCCGCGGAGCCCGAGGATCTGGGCGGTGGACTCCGGGATGCCCTTGGTCGTCATCAACGTGGTGACGGTGTCCGGGATGAATCCCATCTGGTTGGCGAGGGCGGTGGCCTGCGCCTTAGGGATGCCCATATCCATGGCGAGCTGGATCGCCTTCGAGCGGGCCCGCTCCATTGCGGCCTGCCCCTTGTCCATCGCCTCGGACATGGGCATCATCCCCTGCTCCGCGGCCTCCTGAGCACGGGTGGCGACGCCGAGCATCGCGTCGCGCAGCTCCGTCAACTGCCCATTCAGCGTCTGGCCATTGCGGGTGGAGGTCTGCACCATGCCGTCGCTGTCGATGAGGGCCTTCCCCCAGCCCTGGGCGCGGTCGATATTGCCCTTCATCGTGTCGTCGATCTGCAGCATCACGGAGTTGAGCTGCGCGGTCGCGTCATGGAAGGACTGGGAGTTGCCGTTGAGGGCGTCGAGGGCACGGCGCAAGCTGTCGACCCGCTCGTCTGCGGATTTGGTCTTGTCGCTGAAGCCCTGCACGGCGGACTGCAACCGGTCGTACGCGGACGTGCCGGTGCTGGCCGTCCCGTTCACCGCCGCATTGAGTTCCTTCGCCTTGCTCTTCGACTTGTCCAGCTCCCCGCTCATCCCCTTCAGGGCATCCGCGGCGGCCTGGTACTTCTCGCCCTCCGGGGTCATCTTGGGGACGTAGGTGTCGGCGCCGATCTTGGCGTAGTGCTCTGTCTCCTTCGCGAGCGTCCTCAGCTTCTTCTCCAGGCCGTCGATCGAGCCGCCCTGGTCGAGGTAGGCGTCGGTGACCTGCTTGAGGCTGACGTCCGCATTGCGCAGAACATCAACCAATTTGCCCTTGCCGTCGGAGAGTTTGACGTCCTGGAGGTACTGCGCTGCCTGGGACCTGACGTTGGCGTCGATCTGGCCGTTCGAGTCCGCGAGGGCCTGCGCCAGAGAGCTGATGCGCTCCTCGTGCGCGGCGGCCGCGCGGGCGGCGGATTCCTGTTTCGCAGCGAGCAGGCCGAGCCCGATCGTGACACCAGCTATCGCGATGCCGAGAGGTCCCCCCAGGGCCGACGTCATACCGCCGAGGGTCCGGGAAGCGGTCCGGTTCGCGGCGCCGATGCCGCGCAGCGTGCCCGACAGGCGGCCCCCTTCGGAGGCTGCTCCCCGGTAGGCGGTGCGCATCTGGTTCCAGACGGAGACCTGCTGTCCGGCGACGGTGGTGCCGTTGCGCAGGACGCCCACCGTGGTGTTCACAGAGCGGCCTGCGGTCATGACCGATGAGCCGAGGCCGCGTAGCGCGGTGGAGACGGCAGAGACGATCTTCAGAGCGATCAGCGTGCCCAGGAGCGTGGACAGCACGGTGTTGGCTCCGGGAACCACGCCCATCAGCGAATTGAAGACGTGCAGGAGGCCGTTGAGGGCACCCAGCAGTACACCGAGCCCGCTTCCAGCGGCGGCCAGGTTTCCGATCGCGGTGGCCAGGTTGGAGACCAGGCCGATCAAGGTTGGACCGATGGACTGGCCGATACCGTTGAAGAAGTCCCCGAGCGCCGGCATCAGCTCGGTGCGGATCTGCCGGATGAGGTCCGTGACCCCGTTGTCCTTCGCCGCCCGGCCCAGCCCCCGGAAGAAGTCCCCAGCCAGGCGGTTCAGCTCATGGAACGTGGGCGCAGCATCGCTGAAAAACTGCTTCATCGACGACTGGCCCTTGGCCGAGTTCGACCACCGCTTGAAGCGGGTCATGGTGCCCTCGAACCCGTCGAGGAGAGCATTGCCCGAGTCCTGGGCGGCCCTGCCGACGCCTCCCAGGCCCTTGACCAGATCCCAAGTGGAGCGGCCTAGCTGCGCGGCTTTGTCCCCGGCGTGGTCAAGGAACCGCTCCAGGGAACCGGTCTCCTTCCCGGCCTGGACAGAGGCCCGCATCCACCGCGTAAGGCCTTCGGCGCCGCGGCTGACCCGCTCCACAAAAGGGCCGGACGCCACCAGGAAGTCGAGGCTTGCGTGCCCGAGGTTCGCCAGCCCATCGGTCATGTGCCCGACCGCTGTGCTGTTGGTGGACGCGATCTTCTTGAAGTCCCGGCGGAACGGGCCACTCTGCATGAACTGCGCGCCGCGCTTGGCCAGGGTGCCCATCTGCCCGGCGGCATCGCCGAGCGAGGTCTTCAGGAGCGGCAGCACCGAGGATGACAGCGGCTTGATCTCGTCCGAGACCTGCGAGAAGAAACGTTCCTGCACCGACTGGCGCATCCTGCGCCATGCACTGCTCAGGCTGGCAACCGTCGTGACGGACTTGCGCGCCGAGGCGGACAGACCTTCAAGGGACTGTGCCAGCGCCTGCTCCTGCGCCTTGGTCAACTTAGCGCCGCTGGCCGCCTGCTGCTGCGCCTTTAGAGTCTGCTTCAGCGCCTCGCCGAACCCGCTGAAGGCAACCTTCGTGCCGATCGCCGCGGCGCCCGCCGCGGCGATCAAGCCGGGTATCGCACCCAGGACGCCGACCGCGGGCGCGGCCGCCGAGACGAGTGCAGTCAGCCCCGCTCCGTACTGGGTGAGCGCGGCGACGGCGGGCTGCGCCAGGGAGAGCAGCGAGCCGAAGCCGAGCATCCGCATCGACCGGCGGCCGCGCGGGAGACGCATCCGTACCGGCACGTTGACCGGAGTGCGGTCAGCTTCACCCTGTGCACCGCGGATCAGATCGCGGACGCCAGACAGCAGGCCGCCATTGCGGCTGTGACTGTCGGAGTCGCCGTCGGGCCGCACGGGCACGCGGACGTCCGTCCCGGCGATACGCCGCGCGATACCGTCCAACTCGGAGCGGAGTCGCCGGTCGTCGACCTTGATCTTGACCTTGGCGCGAACGCCCTTCGACGCCTCCTTGACAGCGGCTTCGAGCTTCTTGCGCAGGTTCTTGTCGTCGACCTTGACCTTGACCTTGACGGCCAGGCCCTGGGAGAACTCCTCGACCTTCGTGCGCAGTTCACGAGCGAACCCGGCGAGGTCAGCGACGACCGGCACGTCCAGGCGGCCAGCCTGCAGGCCCTCAGCCATGGACCATTCCTCTCTGCATCGCCGCCGCCAGCATCTGCCGGTGCCCCGTCAACGTCGGGGCAGTGGAATGCTGCTGCGGGGGCGCGCCGGGCCGCGGGCGAGCGGCATCGGCGGGGTTGTACGGGCGAGGGATGGACGTCGGTTCGTCACGTCGCCGATCGGCGGCCAGGATGCTGACCTCTTCGATGAGCTGGGCCAGGAGTTCCGTCTCCTTGGTCCACCCGGAGATGGGGGCGGACTGGACGCGGGAGCCCTCGGGCAGGCCGTCGACCAGGACGATCAGACGCCTCAGTCCGATGAAGCCGGGCTCTCCTGGCTCTCGCCAGATCCCTCGGGCGTCGAGCCCGTGGTGGAGGCTGAGGTCGGACTCGACGTCTCCCCATCGCTCTCGGAGGAGACGCCCAGCCCAAAGAGCTTTCCCAGGTCAACTCCATAGACCTTGATCAGACCCATGGTGAGGCGGCCGTACGCGGACAGGGAGGGTCCAAGGTCCTCGAACCGCTGGTACTCCTCCTGGCCGAGGAGGATGCGGTGCACCTCATAGATCGCGTCGACGAAGCGGCGCGGAAGCTTCGGGCGCTTGAAGAGGAGGCCGATCACCACGGACGTCGTCGGGTTCTCGCTGGCCTCAACAACATCGCGGAGCAGGCCGACGAGATCGAGTTCGTCGGAGAGCAGAGGATCGAGAGCCCTCGCGGGCAGCTCCGCCGGGTAAATGAACTGCTCGTCGCGGTACTTGACCGGGATGCCGTGGGGGTACTGGACCTCCCGGCGTTCGGCGGCGTCGAGGTCTATGACGAAGGACATGAAGGGCGGGCCTCTCGTGCGTGCGGGCTGAGTCGCGGGGTGCGGCAGCGCGCGGACACTGGCAAGCCGGTGAGGCTTGTGTCGCGCGCTGCCACGAGAGGTCAGCCGCCCGACGGCGGCTTGACGGCCGGAGGGGCGAAACTCGGGTCGTCGGTGATGACGTACCAGGCATCGGTATCGTCGCCGCCCTGCACGGCCAGACGCAGCGGCAGCACGCTCTCCTTCGCCTTGGCGAACTCGGTGCTCACGCCCTCCATCTGCATCGAGCGCGGGACCATGTATCGGTAGTGCTTGCCGCCGTCGACTACCTCGATGCACGCGGCGATCTCGGTGCGGCCACCGATCCGGGGCGGCGTGAACCTGTAGTGCTTCTTGTTGTCCTTGGCGGTGACTTCGGCGATCTCGCCCCCGCCGTATACGGCCTGGAAGTTGGCGCCGGACCACTGCTGAAGATCAACCTCGATCGTCGAGGCGTCCTGGGTCTGGAAGGTCCGGGTCGGGTGCGAGGACTGGGCGCTACGGACCTGCTCGAAGTTGGGCTCATTGTTGAACTTGAGCGAGTCCTCGGTGGTGAACCCGACGGAACGCCAGCCGTCGGGCATCGCGACGGTGGCGTCGGCCGGCGCGTCAGTGCCGACTGCGGCCAGCCATACGCGGGTGAGCGACGGAACGACGATCTCGTTGTTGTTGGCGGTCTCGCCTGCCATGACGGGCATCTCCCTGGGTTCCGGTGATCGGGTCCCGGAACTGTGGGGAGAGCGGAGGGCTAACGTCGCGCGCTGAGCCAAGCGCTACTGGGCCTCCCAAAGAGTCCGCGCAACGTGCTCGGTTCCTCGCGGGATACGAGGGCGAGACGAGCAGTGCCAGCCGCCCCGCGGCGGGCGCTGCGCAATGACCCGCCACCCGGCGCCGCGCAGGCTTGCGCCGCTCTCCCCGTCCTGCGTGTAGGTGATCAGGCGGGAGTACCCGAGCCCTCGCGCGGCGCGCCAGCAAGCGCCGTAGAGCAGGCTGTTGGCGTTGCGCACGCCGTCCGTCGCCGTGCGGGTGACCTCCAGTGTTTCGCCGTTGTCCAGGTGCCGTGCGACCGGGCGGCCGACGATGGCGACGGCCCGCAGCACGCCGTGCTGGTCGGCGGCGCCAACGGTGAACACGGCCCCTGGCGGCGGCTGGTGGTGGCGGTGCCACTGGGCGACGAACTCCTTCGCCTGCTTTTGCCGCAGGGGAACGAGGTGCAGGCGTACTCCTTCGTCGATGACGTCCACGGATGGGCCCTTGCCTACGGGTGCAGGGTGACCAGCAGGCCGAGGAGCCAACGAGGCTGCCCGTCGACGAGCGGCGACCACAGGAGCGTGCCGGAGGGACGGACGCCGCTGATGACAGGCTGACCAGGCGTGTGCGGTGCGTCGGGCAGTTCGCAGGCAGCGGCAGCGCAGGTGAGGATGATACGGCGCAGCTCTGCCTGTCCAGGCCAGCCGCCAGGGTCGCCGTACACCTCCAGGGAGACCTCGGGCTCGATTGCCCACGTCAGGGTGCGCAGGTCCCCGCCGGGCCCGTGCGTGACGCGAAGGTGAGGCCACGGAGCCTCGGAGATCCCGGACACGCGGCCGGGCCCACCCAGGGCTGCGGCCACGAGCGGGTGCTTCTGGAGCCACGCGAGGACCGCCGAGACCGGATCGGCCTCGGCGAGATCGAACGTCGCGGTCATCAGGCGCGAGCGACGTAGCCCTGGCGACGCAGGCGGCGGGCGTAGTCGGCAGTGACACGGACCTTGGCGCCCGGCAGGTAGTCCGTACCTTCGATACGGAGGTGGTTGGACAACGTGACCGTTTCCATCGGCGGCCGGGCAGCGGTGGAGGCGGCGGGGGTGTTCTTTGCCCCGTCGGCCGGGGCCTCCGGCACGGCGGTCTTGGTGAGGTTCTTGGTAGTCATGCCGCGCACTGTGGGAGGCGACTGGTGCTAGCGTCTCGCGCTCACTCGCAGAGGCGGTCCGTCTCCCCGCCATCGGAGGGCAGCCAGCTCAGCGGCGGGCGGCGACCATGGCGGCGGCGCGGGCCATGAAGTGGGTGCCATCGGCGACCAGTCCACCGGGGTAGACGGTGCCCACTTCGGCTTCGACGACCAACGGGGCGCGCGCGGTGACGGTCACGGTGACCTTCTTGCCGGTGACGATCGGCTGGCCGGTGCTGATGTTCCGGGCGATGCCGCCTGGGTCGGTTGCAGTGGTGCAGTGGCAGTTCTTCAGGTTCGCGACGGCCCGAGACGACTCATCGAGGGGGCGGAGCATGTACGTGTTCGGGCCGACGCCGCGGTGCTCACGGTCCCAGGCCATCGAGTTGATCGTGAACCGCAGGTTGTCCGGCACCGTCTGGCCCTCGGCCTCGGCATGAGTGGGGCGGACCTTGTCGTCGGCACGGGTCACCCACCGTTTCGTGGGCGGGGCGAGCCGTCTCGCCTCGACCTCGACTTGGTGGGCGATGCGTTGGACGTGCGGAGCGATCATCCGGGCGAGCATCGTCTCCAGGGCAGGGTTCGGGGTGAACTTCGCCAACTCAGGGCACCTCCGGCGGATTTCGCGTGGCGGTGGCCTGGACGTAGTCGACGTCAGGCCAACCGGACACCTGGTGGCGACGGGCAGTGGTGACGGTCCAGGTCAGGCCGGTCTCGTCCCCGACAACATCACCGGGTTCCACGGGCCAGGCGGCCGGGTCCAGGCGCAGGGACCAGGTGTTGTCAGGCTGCTCCAGTGCGGAGCCGGGCCACGTGCCGCGTGGTGCGGGCTTCTGGTTCGGGTCCGGCGGTACGGGGACGCCGTTCGCGTCACGAGCCCACGGGTGCTCGAAGGTGTACAGCGTCAGGTGCCGGTTCGGAAGGACGACAGCCATGGTGTTCAGCCCTTCCCTGGGGTGACGAGGGCTTGGCGGATGCCGGTGGTCACCGCGGTGATGTACGTCGTGAAGGCGGCGGTGGTGTTCTTTCGGTTCGCGCGGCTCATGTCGCCGCCCTTGAAGAACTGGGCGCGCTGAGCGTTGGTGAGTTCGAGCTGCACCCCCATGCGTCGGGTGCCGCGGTTCGCGATGTTCGAGGGGTCGTTCCCGTTGAGTTCTTCGGCGGCCACGCTGACCGTGAAGCCCGCGGCGGCAAGGGCTTCGCCGATCTGGTCGCGCAGGTTGTAGTCGAGCCCGCCGAGATAGGTCGTCGCCGTGCTGCCAGCTGCGCCGTGCCAGGACACGATATGGCTCGCTGCCTTCGCCATTGCCAGGCCCTGCGGCTCGTCGAAGCGGGTCGACGTGAGGTGAAGATCTGCATTGGCGCCCGCGTCCTTGAACCCGTCGAGGGTGTAGAAGTCATGGACATCGCCCGCGGCCGCGTCAGCGAGCTCCGTAGTGCCTTGCTCGATTCCGCCTCCGTGGATCGCGAGGTGGCACAGGCTGGAGAACGCAGACGTGCGCCATGTCCGCTGGTAGTGGATGCCTTCGATCTGGCCGCTCGCCAACTCCGCGTACGACTGGTATCGATCGCCCATGGTGCCGCTATTCCTTCCGGTCAGTGCCAGAGCCGGGTGCGGCTGGACGAGTAGGGCCACGGGGCGCGCGGCGGCCGCGACAGCGGCTGGAACACGAGTCGGCGCAGCCGGTTGAGGCTGTTGATCGTCGGGAGGGCTCCTGCTTGTCCTGTGGTGGGCGCGGATTCGTACGAGATGGACTGCCCTTCGGCGCTCACCGAGGACACCCGGCGGCCCGTCCCCGAGCCCACGCCGGAGCGCTGCCGGACGGACTCGGCGGCGTGCGCGACGACGTAGCGCACCACCGACTCCTCCTGGGCACCGTTCAGGCCGACGAGGAGGTCCACGTCGTACGTACCATCCGAATTAGCCCGGTAGGTGATCACTTCGGCGAAGTCGTCGAGGCCGACGGGCCAGGCGTCGATGTCGTCGAGCGCATCCGTCCTGTGGGGCGTGATGCCGCGCAGCGTGGTCGCAGTCGGGACGAGAGGCCGGTTGAGGTACGCGACGACGTCGGCCTGCGCACCACGGATCTCTGCCTCGTAGGTGCTGCGCTGCGTGGAGGTGAGGGGAAGCGGGATGCTGAGGGCGTCCGCGACCGCTTCGGGCGAGCCGACCAAGCCCTGGCCCGTGGGAAGGTCGAGGCGCACGGACCTGTCCGTGACGGGTTGCGCACCCGAGTTGGGGGTGAAGGTGACTGTCCCCCAGTAGCGGCCCGGCGCGACGGCGGGTACGTCGAAGCGGTACACCCCGGAGCGAAGGCGGACGGCGGGAGCGGCCGAGGCGACCACCGGCCCGTCCCGCTCAGGCGTGGCATACAGATCGAGGCGCGTCACCTCGCCGCCGGCCGGGGCCGGGTCGTAGTGCGCCCCGGCCCACATGGGCTTGTGGTCATAGACCGACACCCCTCGTCTCCCTTACTGGTTGCTGCTGGCGTGCGCGGCCTGCGCGACGAGGCGTTCACGGATGCGGGCGGCGATCCCCTCGGAGACCACCGCGCCCCTGGGCTGGAGGAGCCGGATGACGGGGTTGCGGTGGGGCCCGAGGAAGGTCTGCTCGACCAGGCGGACGGTGCACTGGAGACTCGACCCGAACGGGGTGAGCGGCACGAACACCTCGTCGAGGTCCGTGGGTGGCTGGCCGGTGGCGGCGTCGAGGATGACGTCGGACAGGTTCTCCTCGTCGGGGATGACCTCGGTCGGCGTGACGTACGAGCTCGGCGCCGGAGGCTCGGGGGCCTCGTCTACGTGCGGCGGCTCCAGCGGAGCCGCGTCGGGAGCGGCGGGGGTCGCGTCGGCCTCTTGGGTCTCTGCCGCGGTGGCGGTCGCTTCGGCCGGGGTGTCCGGGGCTGCCGTCTTGGCGGCGGTTTTGCGGGTGCGGGCGGGGGTGGCCATGGGAAGGCTCCTCATGCGGTGTCGGTCCGATCGAGCGCACCCTGCACGACAGGCTTGGCTTGTGTCGCGCGGACTGTCGCGGTGCACGGCGGGGCCCGTTTCCGTGGGCCCCGCCGTGCGGCCAGTCAGCCTTCGGCGGAAGCCTCGTAGGTGAAGCCGTTGGTCGTGGACATGGTGCCGGTGTCGTCGGTGAGTTCGACAGTCACAGAGCCTTTGCCGGGCGGCGTCTTCACGGTGAGTTCGCTGGCCGAGCGGACATGCAGCTCGGAGCCAGCGGTGCCGCCGAAGGTGACTGCGGAGATGCCGTCGAGGTTGGCGCCCTTGATCGCGACGGTGGTGCCGCCTGCGCCCGGGCCCTTAGAGGGGCTGATGCGGGTGACGGTCGCCATGGTGAACAGACGGTCGACGGCGGAGCGAAGGACGATCGTCCCGGCCGGGTAGAGGAGGAAGCGCTTGGAGCCCTCCGGCTGTCCGTCTCCTCGTCCGTACGGTTCGGAGACGTAGACGTCCTCGGTGACCCGTATCGGCGGATCGTCGAGTGCAGCGGCGGGGAACGCCGCCTTGGTGATGCGCTGCCCGTTTTCCTTGTAGAGGCCCATGGGAATCCCTTCCTGTAATGAAGGATGGAAGGGTGCCCAGTTCGCCGCGCTTGGGTCACGTGCTGCGGGCTGAGAGATGCCTTGTCCGACGGGGCTGGAGCGTGACCTTCTATATTCTCTGGCCATGGCCGATCTGAAAGAGATCATGGCGTGGCAGCCGCCCGTTGGTTGGGATCAGTTGAGCGGTGAACGCCGACGACGCTATCTGGAACGCCAAGGCATACCGGTGCCATTTCGACCTGATGACTGGCTCGACCTGACACATAGCGAACTTGCGGCATACCGCGAGTGGCGAGAGCGACTGCTGAACACTCCCGAGGAGATAGGAGTCAACACACTGGATCGGCACCAACGAGAGCTAGGGGCGTACCGCAAGGACTTGGCGGTGTGGGCGGCTTGGATGTGTTGGTGGGCTCTTTGCTTTCTGGCAGCGTTGCTTTGGATCTGGTGGGACTTCGACCCCCAGCGGGGGAATCTCCTGATGCGGGTGTTGGGGACAGCCTGGGTCGTAGCGATGTACGCCTACGCCAACTTCACTCCTCTGTTGCTCACCAAGCCACACCGCCCGACCGAGCCAGGGCCACTATAGGAAACGGAACGATCTTGGACGGCTACAGCAGCCGGAGGTGGTCCCAGCCGTTGGGGCCGATGCTGAAGACGAGCAGCCCGGCGGAGGAGACTTCGCCGGAGCGGGCCGTGTACCAATCCGACCCGTTGTCGAGCGTGGGCGCCTGAATATGCAGCCTGCCGTTCCCGAGCTGCTGGGCACGGAAATGGTGGTAATGGCCCGTGACCAAGATCGCGGCGTCGGCGATGGCCTGGCGGCCGAAGGACTGGCCCCGCCACCAGTCCCCGGCCCTGTCTGGGCGCGTGTACTGATGGCCGTGGGCGAGCCCCACCGTAGTCCCGGCGATGTCCAGGCTCACAGTCTCCCGCCACTTCTCCGGCAGCACGAAGCTGACGTGCCCGTAGGAGTCGGTGTTGCGGGCGTAGGCGTCGGCGACCTGACTCATCACCTCAAGACCCCAATCATCGGCGGGTGGACCGACGGCTTCGCGGCCCCGGCGCACGCGGCCATGGTTGGAGCCGCACGTCGCTGCGACGACGCGGTCGAACCGCCCAGCGAGGCGATCCAGGCCCTCGAAGGTGATCCTGCGATGCACCCTGATCATCTCGGTCATGGACAAGTCGTTGGTGTACGCCTGCTGCCCGGTGTTCTGATCGTTCTCGATGCAGTCCCCGGCGTCCAGCCAGTACGCGGCCGTGGGGCCCCGCCCGATGGCCTGCAGGTCCCGTACGTGGTCATCGAGCCGGTCAAACCGGTCTGCGACACGGCCGATCAATTCCGGTGTGCCCCCGTCCCTTCCGACCTTTCCGGCCTGCGCATCGGCGTACACCACAACCAGCGCGTGCTCCGCGGTGCCGACGGGTGTGCGGGGCTTACGGCGGCGGCGCATCGCGTCGCGCACCAGGGCGTCAACATCGCCTGCCGACAGCCATGCGGGGGTGGCGGGTTCGATCACGTATCTGCAGCGCCAGGTCGGGCGGGTGACCGCGTCGTCGCCTTGGGCATCCCGGTGCCAAGCAGCCGGGTCGTGGCGGGCTTCGACGAGGCGCACTCGCCAGCCCTCGGGGACGGCGAGCCCCAGGTCTTCGACACGGGATCGCCAGTCGGCTTCGCTGTTCGGCGGCTGCTCGGTGGCCGGGGTGGTGACGACCATTGCGCCGCCTGGCTCGTAGCGCACGCCGGACTCCCAGCCTCGGGGGGCCGGAGCGGGTGCGCGCAGGATCTCGCTGGGCTGCGACTGTGTGGCCGACGTGGGCTGGAGGAGGGCATTCAGGTCGTTCGTCAGGCTCATCGTTCGCACCTGCATCCGTTGGCGGCCCCGCGGCGGCGATGGCGGGCGATGGTGTAGGAAGTGACCGCGTGGCCGTGCTGGTTGAGGACGTCTGCGATAGCGGTGGAGGATACCGAGGGCGTGTTGAGGATGCGGTGCAGTGTCGCCGCGGTCTCTTCGTTGACCGACCCCAAGGCGGAGCCGACGCTGCATGGTGGGCCCTTGCGTGCGGCTGGTGCTTGGGTTAGGGCGTCCAAATCCGCTGCGAGTTCCACGAGTTGCTTGTCCGGCACCAGGGTTCCTTCGTGTCAGGTCGTGTAGAAGATGGCGGAGGGGAGGCGCTGCCCGTGGGCAGTGCCTCCCCGTGAGCGGGGTCAGCCGGTGGGCTGAGTCCAGGTGCCGATCACGAACGACTCGGGACGGGGGACTTCGAGGGCGACTCGCTCGTCTGCCCGGAAAGTGATCAGGCCTCGCTCGAAGTTGTCTGCGTTCTCCGAGGACACGGTCACGGAGACCGACTCCCTGTCGTGGAGCTGGGCGCCTAGTCCGAAGGCGCCGACGAGGAAGTTGTTGTCTGCCATCGCGGTCGTCTCGACGACGTCCAGGCGCCAGACGCGCTTGGTCGCGCCGACTGCGATCTGCAGGGCGACGCGGAAGGCGCCGGTCTTGTCCTCCTCGACCTCGACGTGTTCCCACATGGTCGGGCTGAGCACGATGCCGGTCGGGTCGTACTCGGCGAGCAGGGCCTTGGTGATCGAGCGCCGGATCTGGACGCTGTACTGGTCGCTGTTCAGGCCCGTGTACTGCTGGACGCCGGGGGTGTTGAAGATGCCGGTCAGTGACTGGCCGTCGCCGACGGAGTGCAGGAGGTCCCAGTCCTCCTGGTACTTGACGCCCTCAACCATCCGGGAGTTGATGAAGGTCTTCAGCCTGGGCTCGTCGCTGAGGATGTTCTTGTGTGCGTCGAGCAGGTGGGCGATTTCGCTGACCGGGTACATCACCGGGACGAGGGAGAGCTTGGAGCGCGGCGCGCGGCCCCAGGTGTCGGTGTCCGCGCCGGTTGCCGGGGATTTGCCGTCGGCGCCGTAACGTTCCTTCACCTGGGCGGCGTTGTTGGTCCAGCCGGTTTCGCGCGCTCCGTAGAGCACGGCCTGCTTGGTGCTGCTCTTGGGGAACAGGTCGCGGATGTGGAACTTCCTGTACTCGCGCTCGGCGATCCCGAGGTTCTGCGCGGAGCCAAGGGTCTGGTGCGTGACGGTGCCGGCGGACAAGCTGAAGATGCTCTTCCCTTCCATCTCCGCGCGGACGTAGGGACGGTCGCGGAATCCGGCCTGGGCGGCGTTCTGGTATGCCTCGCTCTCGACGAACAGGTCACCGAGGGACTTGCCCTCCATGGGGCCCTGCGGCTGCTGTCCGTAGTGCTGGCCCGCGGCAGGTATGGAGTCGGGCTCGGCGAGGTACTGCTTGACCTGGCTCATGCCCTCGGCGTCGGCGATGAGCTGCTTGAGCTCCATCGCCTCGGCGGACACCTTCTTGAAGGCGTTGGCCTGTTCGGTGGAGACGACGAAGCCGCCGTTGTCCTCCACCTTGAACGTCTGACTGATCCGCTCTGCTTCAGCGGACTTCTCGGCGAGCTGTGTCTTGAGGCTCTTGACGAAGGTCTTGCTCTCCGAGATGACGGCGGTGCTCACGTTGCGCTCTCTCAATGTGCTGGGGTGCGGTTGACGTGCGTCGCTCGCCCGGCCAGCACCGGGACGACCCGACAACGCGGGGCATTTGAGAGAGCGGCGGTGGTTACCGTCGCGCGCTGCCGCTCCCCACGACCCGGGGAACGGCAGCGCACAGGCCCTGACCTGCTGTTTTGTTGTGGTGCACGAGGAGGGTGCCAGAGGGGGCGCGGTCCTGCTTGGCGGCGCAGCGGTGGGCTGAGTCGCGGCTGCTACCCCTGGATCGCGGCGAGTTGGGCCTTCACCTCGGTGGGGTCGAGACGAACGGTGTCCTCGTCATCTGCGCCGTCCCTGCCCTCATCGGAGTCATGGGGTTGGGGGAAGTTGGGGGTGTTGTTGTGGGGTTCGTCGTACGGGTCGTCGTCCCACAGGTCGATGGCGCCGCTGCCTGACATCGGCGACGGAGCGGACTCCTCGGTGTCGTCGAGTTCGAGGCCCTTGGCTGACAGGGCGGTGAGGAGTTCACCGACGGTGGTGCGGACGGGTTCGAGTTGTTCGGCGTCGTCGGCTGCCTGGACACGGGCGGTGGCGTCGGTGAGTGCCCGGATGGTCGGTTGGACGACACGGCTGTCGGTGGTCTCGCTGCTGTCGGCCGCTCGCGTTGGCCCCTGTTCGGGGATGACCACGGTGGTCAGCTCGACCGGCTGGGGAGTACCGAGGGATACCTCGGGTCCTGTTCCGTCGTACGGCACGGCGTAGGTGGCCGGGTCAGCGCCCTCCTGGTGGACGGACACGATGACGCGGTCGGGATAGGTCGCCTCGATGCACGTCCAGGTTCCTCCCTCAGTTGCGAGGAGACGGCGGACGGCTGTACCGACGCGGTCTCGGATCTCCTCGTAGGACGCGGGAAGCGGCTGAATCGGCGACACGGTGGCTCCAGAGGTGATGCGGGACTTGGCTTCGAGGACGGTGGCGCGGGCGCTCTTGCTCTCAGCGGCGTGGGTGGCGGGGTGGATGCCGATGGCGTCGCAATGCCGGAGGTTGCAGTAGCCCTTGGCCTTGCCGGGGCTCATGTGGCGACCGGCGATCTGGGCGGCGCCCTCGCCGTGCACGTACCAGTGGCGAATCCCATCGGCGCCGCCGCGGTCTTTGTCTATGCCGCCCGCTGCCTTGGCCTCCAGTACCGCGGCGCGGGCGGTCTTCGCTTCGACGCTGGCCCGCATTCCAAGATCTCCGCTGTCCCGTTGTGCAAGCCCGGCCGTCTGGCCGGGGCCGGAGATCGCGGCAGGCGGTCCGGAGAGGCGGATGGGGGTGGAGTCGGGGCCGCGCACCACGTGCACCGTGTCGAAGGACACCGGGAGGGGCGGCACGGCCGGAATGTCGACAGGTAGGCCGTAGCCGAGGGTGACGTGCGGGGTGAACCCGTGGTCGGTGCGCAGCGCCCTGGACAGGGGCGACAGGGAGAGGGCTCGCACAATCCGGTCGCGAAGGTCACTCAGGCCGGGTACATCGACCGGCACGAACAGCGGTTCTCCGTCCCCGGAGTCGGGGAAGCGACCGATGCCGCCGATCTGGCCCGCTATCGGCTCAGCGCCGTCGAGGGCCGCGGCGACGATTCTGGCGAGGTCGTCAGGGTGGCCAGGGAGTTGGTCGGCGTCTCCGAGGTAGGCCAGGGTGATGTGCAGGTCGCGCGGGGCCGTACCGTCCGGGCGTGCGATCTTCCCGGCGATGCCGGCGGGCAGGTAGAGCGCGACCATGACGCCCCGGCCGACCTGCTGTTCGGCGGCCTTGACGTTGATGTGTCCACTGGATGCGGTGGTTTTGTGTTCCAGCTCGACGGAGCCGGGGTCGGCCTTGACCTCGAGTGAGCGGGTCAGGGGATGCGCGCCGTGTAGGACCGGGGAGACCTCGTACAGGTCAAGCTGGTGGATCACCCGGACGCCGTCGGAGCGCTTCGTCGCGCCGCTCGGTGGGACGCGGTAGCCGATGGAGAACTGTGCTTCACCGTGGGTGTGCCACTGCCGAACCTGTTCGTACACGTCGCGGCCCTTTGACGTGCGCAAATTGAACTGGATCGTCGCGACCAGCGCCCCGGCCTCGGCAGGCCAGTTCGGAATGCTGGCGAACCGGTGGTCGCCGGGCTGCCACTCGGCTATCTCCAGGACGACGCCGATGGGCTCCTTCCACTCGTGGTGCCAGACCGTTTTGACCGGTCTGGTGGCCAGAGTGTGGGCGAACGCGCCGGGGACGATGAGGTCCGCGACTTCATCAACGACGCCTGTGACGGCGAAGATCGCCCTGCAGATGCCCTTGCGAGGCGCAGGGGCACGGGACGTGGGGGCGGTCGGCACGGCGAGGAACCTCCGGCGGTGGACTGTTGGCCGCCGGGACCGTGCCGTGCCCGCCCGTCTACTGTCCTGCGCTGGCCTCTGCCTCGGGAGTCTTCGCCTCTGCGGCCGTGCGCGCCGCGAGCCACCCCTGAGTCCAATAGTGAGCGCCGAACTGCTGTTCTCGACTGGCGCTGTACCCGTCGTAGGGGCAGGAGTTGGAGGGATCACCCGCCGCAAAGGCGGACTCGCCCTCCTTGAGCAGCGCCAGATACGTCTGGCGGTTCAGCTCCACTAGTACGGCTCCTAACTCTTCGGCGGGAACAGAGGGTCTTGTCCACCGTGGTTGGTGGTCTCGGTCCCGCTGCTTTCGCCGTTGGCCTGGCTGTGGGTCCGGGTCATCCCGGCATCGTCGACGTCGATAGCCCACACGTCCGGGTCTGTGTAGCGCCAGACCTGGCCGGTGGCATCACGGACCCACCCGGTCAGTGTGCCGTCCGGAGCCTGATCGAGCCACGCCTCTTCGCCGTTGGTGCCCTGGTAGGCGGCGAATGCGGCGGAGGGGATCGTCTCGTCGCCCTCGTCGTACATGTCGCCGGACCACGGCCGAGCATCGTCCTCCGGGGCTGGCGCTTCGGCAGGACTGCCCGAGGCCGATTGTCCGGCGCCGGACGAGAGTTCTTCTGCCGGGGAATCCGGGGCCCCCTCGTTGTCGGGCTCGGGCTCCACATCCGTGGCGTCATCGGCAGGATCGCCTGCCGGAGCCGAGTCCTGGGCGAACAGGTCCGTCGTGGTGCCGGTATCCGAGCCGTCTGCGGTCGGGGTGTCCTTGCCCTTGTCTTCGTCCTGGTCCTCGTCGTCCCCGAACGGCTTGCCGCCCTTGGGGAGTGCCTTGATGGCGAATCCGTATCTGATCACGGCTCGGATAGTGCCCGACCCGGGACCTTGCGTCCTGCGTAGCATGATCGAGTGACGGACGATGTCTTCGAGCTCTTGAACACGCTGGTCCCGCCCGACGAACGGGAGCACTTCCAGCGGTTCACCGTCGCCGTGAACAACACGATGCGCGTGCTCGACTCACTTGCCCTGTGGAGCACCCTGGCGTTCGCCGACGAAGACGTCGATGACCCCGGAAGACAGATGAGGGCCCCGAACATCCGGTGGCTCACCGCCAAGACTCAGCTCACTGAGGACATGGTGCTGTCCTCCTTGGCCGCGTTGGTCGCATCCGGCGGCATCGTTGTGGTGCGCGACGGCGTATGGATGGCGCAGTCCCCAAGCGACGATGCTGGGGCTGAAGCGGCGCGCGAACGCCTCTGGAAGCATCTCCGAGAAGCCACCCAAGGCGCGGGCCTGAACCCCGCCGGGGCCCCGTGGCTTCCCCCGCTGCCTGAGGTCCCGAAGGATGTCAGCGGGGACTGGTTGTGGTAGGGCGGCGTACTGCCGGGCTGCTCTCAAGGACGTCCGTGTACCGGCGGAGGACTTCGAGAACGGAACTCTCGTCGTCCCCGGCCACTGTGCGCAGGGGACCCGTGGGCGTCAGCAAGACCGATTCGCCCGCGTGCAGCTCGACGAGCGCCGCAGCGCGGGCGGAGCCGATCACCGGCCGGTCCGCGTCCCCGGTGATCTGCACCTGGTAGGCGGAGCCGTCGTCGAACCGGCCGGTGACGGTGTGCGGCATCGTCTTCTCCTTCATCGGGTGGCGAGCAGGCCGAGGAGGAAAGCCCTCAGGTCGTCGTCCTCGTACCAGTCGCCGCTGAACATGGCCTGCAGGGACCGGGCGAGGCTGTCACCCGTGTCGGTCTGCGTCCGCTGCTGCGCCAGGAGGTGCCCCAGGGCGGTGTGGTCGAGCGTGCGGGCGCCGGGGCGGCCGGTGTGCGTGCGCGTGAACCAGAAGACGCGCTGGGCTGCGTCCAGGTCAGACAGGTGCCCGGCGAAATGCTGCGCCAGGACGTGAGCAGCCGTGCCGACTCCCGCGTCGCCGAGGTCAGCGACGGTGCCGCGCCGTGCGTCGGGCTCGTAGCGTCCGGCATCGCCGTCGACGGCGGTGAAATGGCGTCCGTCCGGGGCAGTGAGCCAGTCCCTGGGGATGAGGCGCTGCACGTCGCGTACGGCACGCTCGGCGTCCGGAGTGCTGTCCGGGCCGAACACGATGCCGGCGTTGCCCCGGGGGCCGAGGGGCCGGACGTCGGCCAGGGCTGCTGCGACGGCGGTGGGCACCGCGGCGGCGTACTGGCGGCGCAGGTCCTCCCACTCGCGGCGGGCGGTTGCGGCCTCCATGCGGGCGGCAGCGATCTCCACGTCGACGTACGGGTCCGGGAGGGTGCTGCTGGTGCGCGCGGCCTGGAGGTTGAGCAGGCGCCGCTCAGTGGCAGCTACGTAGTTGTCCGCGTGCTGGAGGGTGCCGTGCGGGTCGCCGCCGAAGTCGTCGCTGAGTGCATCGGCCAGGCGGCGGGTGACGTCCTGGTCGACGTCAGCGCCAGCGGCCCGCAGGGCGGCCAGGTGCCGCAGCGCGGTGAGGCCCGGCCCGCCGTCGGCGGCGCGGTCCGGAACCCATCGGGTGTCACCGGATCGGCCGGGGAGTCGGCCCGCGGCGAGCTGCGCCCAAGTCGTCGGCCGCCACCAGGAGACGCGTCGGGATACCTGCCCGAAGCGGCCCTGCTCGGGAAGGAGGCCCGCCCACTGGGATACTCGCGCCGCCAGCGATTCGCCGTCGACGTCCGGGAGGGCGAGGGCGGCGTGCAGGCGTGCCAGGCGGTGCGACTCGGGCCAGTCATGCACCCGGCGTACCAGGCGGCGCAGGAACGTCCTGAGCCGGGAGAGCCGGTCACGGCTGCTGCGCCACAGCTCGGCGATCTTCCGGGCGGCGGCCTTCACCAGCTCGATGAGGCGGCGGCCCATGCGCGCCAGCAGAGCAATCACTCGGGCAAGGAGACCGGGCTGCCGTCCGGCGGCCGGGGGTGATCCGGCTGTCCGGCGCACGATGCGCTGGGCGGTGGCCTGACGGGTTCCGTCGAGCTGTGCCGTCAGGAGCCGGGTGAGCGCGTCGACGTCCGCCGGGTCGGCCCCGGCCTCTTCGAGCTGCCGCAGCACAGCGGTCACCGCGCTGTCGACGTGCGTGGTGGCGTCGGCTGAAGCCTCGCCGTCCGGCACGGGGCGGACGCTCGGCGAGGACGGGGTGTCGCGGCGCCGGGCAGGGGAGGGGGCATCGACCTGGTTGGGGATGAGCCGCAGGAGACCGGCCGCGCGCTGGGCCAGGTCCTCGTTGGGCTCACCGGGGAGAGGTTCGAGGTCGTTGATGGTGCGCAGCGCGGCCCGCACGGTCTGCTCGTGCGCCCTTGCGCGGGCACGACGGAGGGCCTGCTGCACAGCGGCACGGTCGCGGCCGGTGATACCCGCGGCGTCCAGGGCCGCGTTCGCGTCCTGGCGTGCAGCGTCGCGGGCCGCCTGCAGAGCGTCCGGGGTCAGCCGTTGCGCGATCTGCTCACGCAGCGCGTGGATGTCTCCGGGCGGCTCGGTCCCGGCCACGGCCTCGTCGACGATGCGCAAGGCCACGGTGCGGTGGTGGTCGGCGATGATCTGACGCCGCACCGCGGCGAGCGGCGGGTTGGGGTCACGTGGCGCGGGGGCGGGCGCAGGGTTCGGGGCTTCAGCGCTGTTGCCGGTGTCCGGTCCCGGTTCGGGGAGCTGCCACACGGGCATGGCGGCGTGGACGATCCGGCGCTTCCACTGCCGGTTCTCGTCCTCCAGCAGCAGGTTGCGTACGCCGCCGGGCCCTTCCTCCACGTCGAGGACGCGGAAGACGTGGACCTCGTCGCCACGGCGCTCGTCGGGCATGGCGATGACGTCGCCGACGGTGATCTGTGCTGCGTTGGAGGGACGCGGCCGGTCGAGCCCTTCCGGGACACGGCGGCCAGCGGCGTGATCGAGGTGGTCGGCAGCGCGCCGCGCGGCGCGGCCCTCGCTAGTGAGCGGTTGTGCAGTGGCCCGGAGCTGGGCTGCGAGGGCGGTGGCCTGCTCCGGCGTGACGGGAAGGTCGGCGCCGAGGCGGGCGGCGGCCTGCTGGGCGGCCGGGTCGTCCTCGGGGCTGGTGCCGTTGTCGGCGATGGCATCACGGTCGGCCGGTGTGAGGTCCGGGTCGACCGTGGGGCCGGTGACGGGGTCGAGAGCGGGCAGCGGCTCGTGCACGGTCATCTCGCCGTCGTCGGCCGGCATATCGTCTGAGCCGAGGTCCGGGGCGGCGCCGCCCTGCCCTTCCGCCCGGTGGACGACGGCCGTGGCATCCATGTCCATGGTCCCCGGCTCGCCCGTCGTCGTATCGACGTAGTCGATGGTGACGCGGTCGCCCTCGCGGCTGGTTTCCAGGACTTCCACGGTGGTCGGGGCGTCATCGAGGTCGAGCACCAGGACATTGCCCTTGCCGATCTCAGCGGCAGTCGGCTGGGAGATACCGGTGACGGGCGCCGATTGCGGGCCGTCGTCGCGCACTTCGCCGACGACACGGAGGTCCGCCGCGTCCCGGATGACGGCGCCTTCAGCGGTGGTGACCGTGATGCGGTCGCCGTTGACCTGGTCGACCGGACCAAGGAGCGCACTGTCCCCGGTGATTTCCACGACCACGTGACCGGGGCGGACCCGCTGGCCATGGACGGTCCAGCCCGCCGGACGACGGTCGTCGGCATCGTCCACGGTGAGGGACGTGGGCGTGACGCCGTGGTCGGTGTCGCCGTCGGCCCAGCGCACGGATGCGGTGGTGTCGGTAACGCCGACGAGTGTGCCTTCGCGGCCGCCGCTGCCGGTGACGCGGCTGCCCGGGAAGAGGCCGCGGCCGCTGGTGTCGGTGGCGATGGTGTCCGGCAGGTTGGCGCTGATGACGTCCCCCTGGGCGCCGCTCGCCGGGGCACCTGGGGCTGCGGAGTCAGGAGCTTCGGCGCGGGCGGCGCTGGCGGTGAGCGGAGTGTAGACGGTGCCGCGGTTGCCACTCTGGCCGTTGGGGCTCTCGCCGATCGTCGTGCGCCACATGTCCTCGGTGCGGCCTCGGCGGGTCACGGTGACGCGCTCCGGGGCGTCGAGGACGTATCCGGCGCGAGTCACGGCGCGGCCGCGGTGAGTGGTGCCGTCGATGCGTGCCATGTCGCCGGGCTGCAACTGGTCGACGCTGGCCCAGTGTGCGGGCTGCCCGCCGATGGGCTCCGGCTCCGGCCGGGGCTCGGGGGCTGCCGTCTCTTCGTCGGTGCCCTCTTGGCGTTGCTCCGGCTCCGGCTCGGGGGCGGGCTTGCTGGCCGGGCCTGCGTCCGGGGCGGTGGTGTCGTCGGTGCGGGTGCGCACGGATGTCGTCTCGGCGTCGTGGGCCGCCACGGGGCCAGGGGCGGCTTCCGGGGCATGGTCGTCACGCAGCGCCCCCTCGCCGCGCGGCACCGTGTCCGCTGCGCCCGGCTCGTCCACGGCATCCGACGCGGTGGGTGCGGCGTCGCTCCGAGAGAGCTTGGGCGTGTTGGTGATGCCAGGCGCATCTGGGCTGGAGCCGGCGGCGGGTGCGGCCGGGGGCGTCCCGTCCGGCTCGGCGGTGCCCGTGTCCGTGACGGTACGGTTCTCGTTGTCCGGGGCGAAGCCGTCCCGCAGGTTGGACGCCCAGAAGGACCGGTTCTCCAGATCCTTGAGCATGTCGCGGTCCTGGCGGTCCTGCCGCTTTCCCTGGGCAGCGGCGAGAGTGTCCCGCAGCCAGGCGAACTCGTCGCGGGCGTGCTCCAAGTCCTGGACCAGGTCCCCGTTCGTGGTCTGCTGCGTACGGAAGGACTCGACGAGCTGTACGAGCCGGTCGTAGCGCTCCTTGACTGCGGTGTCCTTGCTCAGGCTGGAGGGGAGTTCGGGAAGCTCGGGGTGCCGACCTGCCAAATGGATCTTTACTGCGTCCCACGTGTCCTGGTTGGGACGGGTGGCGTCGGCGGGGGTCTGCAGGGCCCGGACAACCAGGTTGGCGACGGCCAAGTCTTGGCTGCTGGAGCGGCTGTTGTGGTCGTTGCTGATGGTGAGTAGCGGGGTTGCGTCCCACATCGGCTCACGGTCGGCTGAATGCCCGTGGACGTTGCGTACGGTGCCGATTCGGCGGCCGTCCATCCACACGCCGATGGTGGAGCTGTCGGCGGCAGGGTGGAGTTCGGCGCGGTCGGCGAAGGCGCGTACTTGGTCGGCGCCGCCGAATCGGCGGGCACCGTCCTGTGCGCTCTCCGGGGCCAGGGTGAACGACGGCAGGTCGATGCCGTCGACGCTGGGCCCAGGGGTGCCGCCCGCATCGGGCGCGGGGGTGTCGCTGTCTCCGGTCGCGTCGGCGGCTGCGCCTGCGGCGATGCGCTGCTGCTCCTCGTGCTGTTCCCGCTCGATTTTCTCGTTGGCGCGGCGCTGCTGCTTGAAGGCGTTGTACGTCAGACGGCCGCCGTTGTTGTCGAACCATTGGATGAGTTCTTCGCTGGCGTAGTCCCGCCACCGGCCGAAGCGGGACAGGCTGCCGCCGGAGAACAGGTCGCGCTCGCCAACGGGTGGCAGACGCCTGCTGTTCTTGCTGAAGAAGTAGCCGTTGGTGGCGTCGATCGCGGCGGAGTAGCGGGCCTCGTCGATGTCCTGGAATTCGCGCTGCAGGCGCTCCTCGCGGCTCTGCGGGCGGCGGGTGATGTCCGTGGTGCCGAAGCCGAGGGCTGCGTCCATGGCCTCCCCCCGGCGCCGGACCTCTTCGGCGTCGGCTGCCGGGACAGCCGGGATGGCATCGCGGAGCCGCTGGTCGACCGCGTCACGCCGGTCCATCTCGGCGGCGACGCGCATCTGGTCGGTCTCGGACAGGTGCGCCCACACGGCCGCGAGGCGGTTGTCGTCCAGAGAGGTCAGGTCCTCGGGGAGTGTGACGTGCGGCGCCGCCTGGTCGGCGTCGGCGTTCTGGAACAGGTCACGCAGTGCGCGCAGGGCCTTCGGCAGAGAGCGGCCCTCGCGGTCACGCCACTGGGCAATGGCGTCCGGGGTGAGGGACTGGTGCCAGTCGATGGGCTGCCCGTCCGAGCCGGGAGCCATCTCGAACAGATCGGCAAGGTCACGGGCTTCGGCGGCGTTGCGCGTGGTGAGCGTGATCTTGCCGAATCGGCCGCCGTTGCGGGCCTGCGCGAACTGCCAGGTGCGCGCCCCGTCATGGTCGTCGGGGTCATCGGTCCAGGTGACCAGTCCGCCGCCCGTGGACAGGGTGAGCGTCGGGTTGTCGGCGAGCTGGGAGAGGAACGCCCGCCGCTCGGGGTTGTTCTCCTCGCTGGTCAGGCCATGGCCGCGACGCCAGGTGTCGCGCAGGTCGGCCACGGTGCGGGGACGGTCGTGATGGTCGGGCACCCCGTCGGGTACTGAGCCGTCGTGGCCCGAGTCGTCATCGCTGCCGGTGCCGGCCGGGGTGTGGGGCAGGTGTGGCAGACCGGTGCGGGGCAGGCCGGAGCCGCCCGCGCCGGGGCCTTGCCCGCCGGAGCCCCGACCACCGCGGCGCCGACGGCGGTGCTGGTCGCGGTCGTCATCGCGCTCCCGGTCGGGGTCGGCACCAGGCCCATCCGTGGACGGACGCTCCTCGTCGCCGCCTACACCGGGGGAGATGGGGAGCTGCGGGCCGCCGTCGGCGCCTTGCGGAGCATCGTCCGGGGCAGCAGCGTCGGCGTCTCCGTTGCGGTGGTGGCTCTCGGAGCCGCGGTCGTCCTGGTCTTCTTGCTGCTCGGAGTCGTCCTGCTGAGCGTCCTGCGGGCTCTCGTCGTGGTCTTGCGGCACCGTGTCGGCCGCGTCGCTCCCGTCACTATCGGAGGAGTCGGAGGAGTTGGAGGAGTCGGAGGAGTCGGAGGGCTGCGGCGCGTCGCGGTCGTCAGTGATCTCCTCCGCCGGATAGCGCAGGCGCAGTTCGGCATCACGGTCGTAGAACCGCTCCTCGCCGTCGGCGGTGACGATCCGTACGCGGCCCCGGCTCGTCAGCCGCGGCGGCTCGGCGACCGTGTGCGTGCGCCCATGGGCGTCGGTGTACCGGTCGCCCTGGCTCAGGTCGGCAGGGCCGCGCATTCGGACGGGGCGAAGACGGCTGGTGTCGCGTCCCTCGTGGTCCGCGAACATGTCCGGTGTCCCGAAAAGATCATCCGGCCGATCGAGGGGGTTGTCCGGGTCGGCAGCCGCAGGGGCCGGTGCCTGCGGTTCGTCGACGTCGAACAGACCGCCCTCCGGCTGGGCAGGCTCGGGCTTCTTCGGCTCGGGCTTGGGGGTGCGTCCGGCGCGCCGGTCCTTCTCCGACTCCAGGACAGCCATGCGGGTGCGGTCGGCGCCGGTCAGCTCGCCGTCGGCCATCTCCCGCTCCATCAGGGCCACGATCTCGTCGGCGATCTCCTGATCAGCCATGGTCGACGGCGCCTTGGTGCCTTCGGGGCGGATGGCATCGAGCTGCTGAGCCACGTCCTCGGGAGCCAGGCGGACAGAGCTGTCCGACCCGGCGGAATCCGGCTCCGACTCGTCAGGGAAGGCGCTGGAGTCCTGACTGGCGTCTGCCGGGTCGTCTTCCTGGTTGCCGTCCTCGTCGCTGGGCTTCACGGGAGCAGGGGCATCGGCAGGCGATTCGGCGCCGCTGCCGTCGCCTGCCTCGGGGGCGTCGTGCCCTTCCTCGTCCGGTGCGGCAGCACCCGGTTCGGTGGCGAGCCGGACGCGATCCTGCTCCGGCGCCCGATGCTCCTCCGGTATGTCCGGCTTCTCGGCCCGTTCAGGCTCGGGGAACTTGCGGTCGAACTCTTCGAGCGCGAGGACCGCGGCGCCGACGGCCCCCTGAAGAGGGATGCGCGCTTCCCGCCGCTCCTCGACGATCTCCGTGCGCTGCGCCTTGGTCAGCTTCTTGTCGAGGTCGCTCTCGTCGATCTCGGGCAGCTTGTCGAGGTCAGCGATCCGGCCAACGATGTCGTCCAGCAGGTTCGTGCGGGCCCGCGCGTGCTCGATCTGCGGGGTGAGGTCTGCGGCTGCCTGCGCCGACTGCAAAAGCGCTATCTGCTCGTCGAGTTCGGGCATGCGCGCCTGGTCCGCCTGCTGGAGCGCGGTGGCCTTCTCCAGGGCGTTTGTGAGGCGGGTGAGCATGCCCGACCCGGCGCCCTTCTTCTTCAAGTCCTTCGGCTCGCGCTCGAAATCTGAGCGTGCGAGGTCAGGGAAGCCGACGTGCGCGACGAGCTTGCCGTCCGCGCGGCGCTCGGTACGGACCCCGACGTCAAGGCCTCCGAACTGGCCGAGGATCTTCCACGGGCCCATGCCGTCGCGGTCGTGCTCGAGGAGCTGGGTGGTGACTTGCCGGTGCAAGGCGGCCGCAGCATCGGCGCGCTCGGTGTACGCCAGGCCGCCGAGGTTCATGGCGAAGGCGCCGCGGACGTCGCGGATGCGGGGAAGAGCATCCTCGCGGCGGGCGATGCCGTCGCGGGTCTGTGCGAGTTCACGCTGAAGGTCGGCCAGCGCTTCCTGGCGGCGGACGCGCTCGGCGGCTTCGTTGTGCTGGTCGATCTCCAGATCACGCAGCGTGCGGCGGGCCTTCATGAGCTGACTCATGTAGGGGTTGCCGCCGATCTCGGCTTCCATCGTCTCGTAGTCGGGGTAGTCGACGTCGAGTTCGGTGACGGTGTCGCGGGTGTCGCTGTCGGCCATCTCCGGGCGCTGGATGTCGACCAGGCCCTCCGCCTTCGCCGCGACGAAACCGGCCTTCCAGCCGTCCAGGCTGCCCTTGGTCGCGAAGATGTCGATCTCGATCTCCGCGTTCTGGTTGCCGTAGCGCAGGCCGCGCCCGTTGCGCTGCTCCATCTGCGCGGCGCCCCAGTCGAGGTCGACGTGGGTGAGCGACACCATGCGGTTCTGCGTGTTCATGCCGGTGCCGGCGACGCTGCTGGAGCCGATGAGCACGGAGATGTCGCCGTCGCGCGCCCGCCGGAACAGCTCGGCGAGTTCTTCGGGCTTCCCGGTCTTCTTGTGGTCCTGGACGAACACGATCTTCTCGGCGGGGATACCGCCTTCGACCATGAGGCGCTTGAGCTCGGCGTACGCGTCGAACTTGCCGCGGTTGTTGCCGCCCGGCACGCCCTCGTTCAGGAAGATCATCTGGAGGGCGCCGGGAACGGGGTGATCCTCGGTGCTGCCGTAGGACGTCTTGTAGACGCGGTCCTTGAAGCGGTTGTAGCGCTCGACATGCCTGGCGGCGACCGCGGCGAGTTTCCTTCCGGCCGGGGCCTTGCCGTCGATGAGCCGCGGGTCCAGTGCGACGGACGTGCCCTCGTTGGAGACCGCGAGCATGTTGTCCTGCGCGCGGTCGACGTCGCCGTTGTGGATCGCACGGCCACGGGCGACGAGCCTCTTCAGCCGTGCCGTCTGATCCTTGGTCGGATCGACCATGACCAGGTTGGGGCCCCCGCCCACGATCTTCGGGCGGGGGATACCCACGTCGTCGGCGCGCTTCGTGTCGGCAGCCAGGCCCCACATCGTCTTCATGGCCCGCCGGTTGTGGAACTCGGAGAACCGCTCCACGACCCGCAGCCCCGAGCCGTCGGGCGCGTTCTCAACGCGCAGGGTCTTACGGCCGAACGTCGCGGCCCACAGG
>NZ_JBHYJH010000060.1:0-4690 GCF_042740445.1 Streptomyces sp. NPDC059003
AGCCCACCTCCGCCGGGTCGGCCTCACCGGCCAGCGGGACCAGCGCCGCCGCCTGGTCACGCAACGCCTGCGGGTCACGCGCCGACAACAGCCAGGGCACCACGGGCCGGGCACCAACCGCGCCGGCCGCGTCACCGTTGCCGGACTCCGCGGGCCCGGTCTCCTGCGGGGCCTCTTCGAGGATGACGTGCGCGTTGGTGCCGCTGATGCCGAACGCGGAGACGCCGGCCCGGCGTGGCCGGTCGGTCTGCGGCCACGGCCGTGACTCGGTCAGCAGCCGGACGCCGCCCGCTGCCCAATCGACGCGCGAGGTGGGCTCGGCCGCGTGCAGGGTGGCGGGGAGGACGCCGTGCCGCAGCGCCTGCACCGTCTTGATCACGCCCACCACGCCGGCCGCCGACTGGGTGTGCCCCAGGTTGGACTTGGCCGAGCCCAGCCACAGTGGCCGGTCGGCCGGCCGGCCGGTGCCGTACGTCGCGATGAGTGCCTGGGCCTCGATCGGGTCGCCCAGGGCCGTGCCGGTGCCGTGTGCCTCGACGGCGTCCACGTCGGCCGGGCCGAGGCCTGCCCGGCTCAGTGCCTGGCGGATCACGCGTTGCTGGGAGGGGCCGTTCGGTGCGGTCAGGCCGTTCGACGCGCCGTCCTGGTTGACCGCGCTGCCGCGCACCACCGCCAGCACCCGGTGCCCGGCGCGCCGGGCCGCGGAGAGCCGTTCCACCAGCAGCACGCCCACGCCCTCGGCCATGCCGAAGCCGTCCGCGTTCTCGGCGAACGACCGGCAGCGGCCGTCGGTGGACAGCGCGCGCTGCCGGCTGAAGCTGATCAGCGGGGTGGGTGTCGACATCACCGCGACACCGGCGACCAGCGCGAGTTCGCACTCGCCGGCCGTCAGTGCCTGGGTGGCCATGTGCAGGGCCACCAGCGAGGAGGAGCAGGCCGTGTCGATGCTGATCGCGGGCCCGGTGAAGCCGAAGTGGTAGGAGAGCCGTCCGGAGACCACGCTCGGCGCGCCGCCGGTGACGTGGTAGCCCTCCAGCTCGCCCGGCATGCCGTGCGGCTGGCCGTAGTCCGGTGGCAGCACACCGGCGAACACGCCCGTGTCGCTGCCCTTGAGGTCGGCCGGCACGATCCCGGCGTTCTCGAACGCCGCCCAGGACGTCTGGAGCAGCAGCCTTTGCTGCGGGTCCATCGCCAGCGCCTCGCGGGCGGAGATGCCGAAGAAGTCGTGGTCGAAGTCCGCGGCTCCGTCGAGGAATCCGCCGGCCCGCGCGTAGCTGGTGCCGTGCCGGTCCGGGTCGGGGTCGTAGAGCGCCTCGACGTCCCAGCCCCGGTCCCGGGGCAGCGGGCCGACGGCGTCGCCGCCGTCCACGAGGAGCCGCCACAGCGCGTCCGGGCCGTCGATGTCGCCGGGCAGCCGGCAGGCCATGCCGACGATGGCGAGCGGTTCGTCGGACGCCGCGCGGGCCGGCCGGGGCACGGCGTCCGCCGGCTGCCTGCCGTGCGCCTGGCGCAGCAGGTGCTCGGCGAGCAGGGCGGGGCTCGGGTGGTCGAAGACGAGCGTGGTGGGCAGCTGTGTGCCGGTTGCCGTGGCGAGCCGGTTGCGCAGTTCGACGGCGGTCAGCGAGTCGAAGCCCAGGTCCTTGAAGGCGCGGTCGGCGGCGAGGGCTTTGGGTTCGCCGTGGCCGAGCACCTTCGCGGTGTGTTCCCGCACCAGGTCCAGGACCAGGTCCCGCTGTGCCTCCTCGGGGAGTTCGGCGAGGTGGGCGTGGAGGGCGGAGGCGGGCCGGTCGGCCGTCTCGGGGGCGGCCGGATCCGTCGGCGCGGCGATGAGCTCGCGCAGCAGCGGGCTGGGGCGGGCGGAGGTGAAGACGGGGCCGAACCGGTCCCAGTCGACGTCCGCGACGGCGAGGGCCGTCTCGTCGTGGTCGAGGACGAGTTGGAGTGCTGCCAGGGCCCGGTCCGGGGCGAGGACCGGCAGTCCGGTGGCGGCCAGGGGGGCGAAGCGGCTCTCCTCGATCATGCCGCCGCCGCCCCACGGGCCCCACGCGATCGAGGTGGCGGTGTCACCGCGCGCGCGACGGGCCTCGG
This sequence comes from Streptomyces sp. NPDC059003, assembly GCF_042740445.1. NCBI lineage: Bacteria > Bacillati > Actinomycetota > Actinomycetes > Kitasatosporales > Streptomycetaceae > Streptomyces > Streptomyces sp. NPDC059003. The sequence continues at coordinate 2,089 of NZ_JBHYJH010000060.1, forward strand.
CCAGCGCGTCCAGGCAGGCGTTCGCGGCGCCGTACGTGCCGTGCTCCGCGACGCCCCAGGTGCCCGAGATCGACGAGAACAGCACGAAGGCGTCCAGCGGGGTGTTCGCGAGGAGTTCGTCGAGGTGGCGTGCCCCGTCGACCTTGGCCGCCAGCAGGGCCGGCAGGTCCTTGGGACGCACGTCCTTCAGCGCGGCCAGCTCGCAGGCGCCGGCGGCGTGGAACACCGCGGTGAGCGGGCGGTGGTCCTGGGCGGTCCGGGCGAGCAGGGCGGCCAGCGCCGCGCGGTCGGTGACGTCGCAGGCGGCCGCGGTCACCTCGCAGCCGGTGTCGCGCAGTTCGTCCGCGAGCGCGGCCGTCTCGGCGCGGTCCCCGCCGCTGCGGCTGAGCAGGACGATGTGGTCGGCCCCGCCGTCGGCCAGCCAGCGGGCGAGGCGGCGGCCCAGCGCGCCGGTGCCGCCGGTGACGAGGACGGTGCCGTGCGGCTGGTACGGCCGCACGCCGGTCGCGGGGCGCCGTGCGGGCACCAGCCGGCGGGCGAACACACCGGCCGGCCGGATCGCGGCCTGGTCCTCGCCCCGGTGGCCGGCCAGCAGCGCGACGAGCCGGTCGCCGGACCTTCCGTCCCAGCGGACGGGCAGGTCGACCAGGCCGCCCCAGGCCCGGGGCTGTTCGACGGCCACGGCCCGCCCCGCGCCCCAGACGGCCGCCGACGCCGTGTCGGGGGCCGGGTCCGAGGGCCCGGTGGCCACCGCGCCGCGGGTGGCGCACCACAGCGGTGCGTCGACGCCGGCCCGGTCGAGGGCGTGCAGCAGGGCGGCCAGCGCGGCCACCCGGGCGGTGGGCTCCGTGCTGCCGGACAGGGCCAGGAGGGAGAGCACCCCGGTCACCTGCTGTCCGTCCGTCGCCCGGGTGATCGCCTCGGGGTCGGGCAGGTCGTCCGGCAGCAGGCAGAGCACGGTCCGGGCGCCGGCGCCGCGCAGCGCGTCGACCACCTCGCGGTGGCCGGCCGCCTCGGGTGCGGCGGCCACCGCGGCCGCGTCCTCGCCCCGTGCCACGACCAGCCATCTGCCGGTCAGTGCGGCGGCCGGGGTGTCCGCCACCGGGTGCCAGGCGATGTCGTAGCGCCAGGCCGCGGCGGGGTGCTCGGCCGCTGTGGGTCCGGCCGGTGCCGCGGCCGGCGGCGTCCACCAGTACCGCTGCCGTTCGAAGGGGTAGGTGGGCAGCTCGCCGCGGCGCACGTCGCGTCCCGCGAACACCTCCGCCCAGTCCGGCTCCACGCCGTGCACGTGCGCCTCTGCCAGCGACTCGCGGAACCGGCCCAGGCTGCCGTCGCCGCGGCGCAGGGAGCCGATCGCGACGCCGTCGGCGGCGCCCGCGCTCTCCAGGGTCTGCTGGACGGCGATGGTCAGCGTCGGGTGCGGGCTGGCCTCCAGGAAGATCCGGTGCCCGGAGTCGGCCAGGTTGCGGACGGTCTCCTCGAACCGCACCGTGCCGCGCAGGTTGCGGTACCAGTAGTCGCCGGTCAGCTCGGTGCCGTCCAGCACGGTGCCGGTGAGGGTGGAGTGGAAGGGCACCTGGGCGCGGCGCGGCTCGATCGGTGCGAGCAGCGGCGCGAGGTCCGCCTCGATGGCCTCGACCTGCGCGGAGTGGGAGGCGTAGTCGACCGGGACGGCACGGCCGTCGATGCCAAGACCGGCGCACTCGGCGAGGAGTTCACCGACCGCCTCGGTCTCACCGGAGACCACGACGGACCGTGGCCCGTTGGTGGCCGCGACGAAGACCCGGCCGTCGTACCGCGCCACGATCTCGTTCACCCGGTCCACGGACTGGAAGACGGACGCCATCGTGCCGCGCCCGGCCAGCGCCAGCAGCGCCCGGCTGCGCAGCGCCACGACCCGCGCGCCGTCCCGCAGGCTGAGCGCGCCCGCCACGCAGGCCGCCGCGATCTCGCCCTGGGAGTGCCCGACCACCGCGGCCGGACGGATGCCCTGGGACTGCCACAGCTCCGCGAGACAGACCATGGTCGCCCACAGCGCGGGCTGCACCACGTCGACCCGGTCCAGCGAGGGCGCGCCGTCGGCGCCCCTGAGCACGTCGACGAGCGAGTAGTCCACGAACTCCGCCAGGGCCCGGTCGCACTCGGCCGCCCGGGCGGCGAAGACGGGCGAGGAGTCGAGCAGGCCCGCTCCCATGCCCCGCCACTGACCGCCCTGCCCGGGGAAGACGAACACCACGCGGTCGTCGCCGGCGGGCCGGCCGCGCACCAGCCCGGTCGGCTCGCCGTCCGCGGCGAACGCCGCCAAGCCCTCGTCCAGCGCCGCCGGCCCGTCGGCGAGCAGCACGGCGCGCTCCGCGAACCTGGCGCGGCCGGTGGCCAGCGTGTAGGCGATGTCGGCGCTGTGCTCCGCCAACTCGCCGTGCAGCGCGCCGCGGAGCCTGCGCGCCTGCTCGCGCAGTGCCCGGGGCGTCCGCGCGGACAGGACGTACGGCAGGACGGCGGAACCGGCTGCGGGGCCGGCGGGCAGGGCCCTTGGCCGCGTGTCACCGGCGTGCTCCGCCGGTCCGGCCGACCGCACCACCGCCCCGGCGGCCCCGGCCTG
>NZ_JBHYJH010000060.1:4790-50971 GCF_042740445.1 Streptomyces sp. NPDC059003
CCCGGTCGGCCCGGTCGGCCCGGTCGGCCCGGTCGGCCCGGTCGGCCCGGTCGGCCCGGTCGGCTCCGCGAGGATGACGTGCGCGTTGGTGCCGCTGATCCCGAAGGACGACACGCCGGCCCGGCGCCGCCGGTCCCCGGCGGTCCACGGCACCGGGTCGGTCAGCAGCCTGACCTCGCCGGCCGACCAGTCGACGTGCGCGGACGGGGTCTTGGCGTGCAGGGTCCGCGGCAGCAGGCCGTGCCGCATCGCCAGCACCATCTTCATCACGCCGCCCAGACCGGCGGCGGCCTGGGCGTGCCCGATGTTGGACTTCAACGAGCCCAGCCAGAGCGGCCGCTCCGGTGACCGGCCGCGGCCGTAGACGTCGATGAGCGCGTGTGCCTCGATCGGGTCGCCGAGCTCGGTGCCGGTGCCGTGCGCCTCGACGGCGTCCACGTCGTCCGGCCGGAGCCCGGCACCCGCCAGGGCCTGCCGGATCACCCGCCGCTGGGACGGGCCGTTCGGCGCGGTCAGGCCGTTGGACGCGCCGTCCTGGTTCACCGCCGTCGCCTCCACCACGGCCAGGACCCGGTGGCCGTTGCGGCGTGCGTCGGACAGCCGCTCCAGGACGAGGGTGCCCACGCCCTCCGCCCAGCCGGTGCCGTCCGCGGCGTCCGAGAACGCCTTGCACCGGCCGTCCGGCGCGAGCCCGCGCTGCCTGCTGAACTCCACGAAGATGCCCGGCGTCGACATCACGCTCGCCGCCCCGGCCAGCGCCAGCGAGCACTCGCCGCTGCGCAGCGACCGCACCGCCAGATGCAGCGCCACCAGGGACGCCGAGCAGGCCGTGTCCACGGTCATCGAGGGACCTTCCAGGCCCAGCACATAACTGATCCGGCCGGACGCGGTGGAACCGGTGGTACCGGTCAGCGCGTAGCCCTCCAGCCCGTCCGAGGCCTCGTGCAGCCGCGGCCCGTACTCCTGGTGCATCGCGCCGACGAACACACCGGTACCGCTGCCGCCCAGCCCGGAGGGGTCGATGCCGGCCCGCTCCAGCGCCTCCCAGGACGTCTCCAGCAGCAGTCGCTGCTGCGGGTCCATCGCCAGTGCCTCGCGCGGGCTGATGCCGAAGAAGTCCGCATCGAAGTCACCCGCGTCGTAGAGGAATCCGCCCTCCCCGACCGCGGAGCCACCGGGCGCGTCCGGGTCGGCCAGCAGCCGCTGCAGGTCCCAGCCGCGGTCCACGGGGAAGGGCCCGACGGCGTCCGCACCCGAGCGCACCAGCTCCCACAGGTCCTCCGGCGAGCGGACCCCGCCGGGAAAACGGCAGCCCATGCCGACGATCGCGATCGGCTCGTCGGACGAGGGCCGGTCCAGGGGCACCCCCGTGTCCGGCCCGGTCGCGCCGCCGACCCGGGTCTGCAGATGCTCGACCAGCCGGGCGGGCGTGGGGTGGTCGAACAGCACGGTGGTCGGCAGGTCGACCCCCAGCGCCTCGCAGATCCGGTTGCGCAGCCGCAGCGAGGACTGCGAATCGAAGCCGACGTCCTTGAACTGCGTCCGGGCGGGGACCGTCGTGGCATCGGCGTGGCCGAGCACCGCGGCGGCGTGCGCCCGCACCAACTCCAGCAGGACGCGCCGCCGCTCGGCCTCGTCGCGGGCCGCGGCCAGTCGTGCCGCCGCCACGCTGAGCTCGCCCTCCGCGGCCTCCGGCGCCACGGTGTCGAACCAGTGGCGCCGGCGCTGGAAGGCGTAGGCGGGCAGGTCGACGGTACGCGGCCGGGCCCCCTGGAACGCGGCCGTCCACGCGACGTCCACGCCGTGCACCCACAGCTCGGCCGCACTCGCCAACAACCGCTCCAGGCCGCCCTCGTCCCGGCGCAGCGACCCGGTCACCACGACGCCCTCGGCCCCGGCCCCGTCGGCGGCCTCCTGCACCGCGGTGGTCAGCACCGGATGCGAGGACACCTCCACGAACACCCCGAAGCCCGCGGCGGCCAGCCGGTCCACGGCCCCTGCGAAACGCACCCGCGAACGCAGATTCGTGAACCAGTAGTCGCCGTCCATCTGCGAGCCGTCCGTGAACTCACCCGTCACGGTCGACAGCAACGGCACCCGGCCCACGCGCGGGGCGATGCCCTCCAAAGCGGCGGCGAGATCCTGCTGCAGCGCGTCCATCGCCACGGAATGGGAGGCGTAGTCCACCGCGATCCTGCGCGCCCGCACCTCCAGCCGCCCGCACTCCGCCACCACCTCCGCGATCGCGTCCGCCTCACCCGAGACGACCACCTGCGAGGCGCTGTTGACCGCAGCCACCGACACCCGGCCCGGCCACCGCTCCAGCAGCTCCTCGACCCACTCCACCGACGCACTGAGCGAGGCCATGCCGCCCGAGCCGGACAGCCGCGCAATCGCCCGGCTGCGCAGGCACACCACCCGCAGCGCGTCCTCCAACGACAGCGCCCCCGCCACGTGAGCGGCCGCGATCTCGCCCTGCGAGTGCCCCACCACCGCGGCCGGCTCCACCCCCAGCGAACGCCACACCGCCGCCAGACCCGCCATCACCACGAACGACGCCGGCTGGAGCACATCCGCCCGCTCCCACAACGCCGCATCGGCCTCACCCCGCAGCACGGCTGTGACCGACCAGTCCACCAGCCCGCCCATCAGCGCCTCGCACTCGGCCACCACCGACGCGAACACCGCCGAGTCCTCCAGCAGGCCGGCGCCCATGCCCAGCCACTGCGCCCCCTGCCCCGGGAAGACGAACACCGTCCGCCCCACCGGCCCCGCGACCCCGCTCACCAGACCGCCGGCGGGCTCACCCGCCGCCAGCGCCGACAGGCCCGCGCGGTGCCCGCCGACCACAACTGCCCGATGCCCGAGCCGCGCACGTGTCGTCGCCAGCGACCAGCCCACGTCCACCGGCCCGGCCGCGCCCACCGATGCGAGCAGCGCCGCGGCCTGACCGCGCAGACCCGCGCCGCTCCGCGCCGACACCACCCACGGCACCACCGGCACCACCACCGACGGCACGACGTCGTCGGCCCCTGTCTCCCCGGTCTCCCCGGGCGCCTCGGGGGCCTCGGGGGCTTCCTCCACGATCACATGCGCGTTCGTACCGCCCATGCCGAAGGCGCTGACGCCCGCGATCCGGGGGCGGTCCGTGCGGGGCCACTCGACCGGCTCGGCGGCGACGCGCAGGTTCAGCTCGGTGAGCGGGATGGCCGGGTTCGGCCTCTCGAAGTGGAGGCTGGCGGGGATCCGCCCGTGGAACAGTGCCAGCACGGTCTTGAGCAGGCCGGCGCCTCCCGCGGCGGCCTCCAGGTGTCCCAGGTTGGTCTTGACCGAACCCACCAGCAGCGGGTCCGCGGTGTCGCGGGCGCTGCCCAGGGCGGCGCCGAGCGCGGCGGCCTCGACGGGGTCGCCCACCGGGGTGCCGGTGCCGTGCAGTTCCACGTACTGCACGGCATCCGGGCTGACTCCGGCCGCGGCGCAGGCCTGCCGCAGCACCTCCGTCTGGGCCTGCCGGCTGGGAGTGGTCAGGTGTTCGGCCGCGCCGTCGTGGTTGACGGCGCCGCCGCGGAGCACGCCGTAGATGCGGTCGCCCGCCGCGAGGGCGTTGGGCAGCAGGCGCAGGATGAGGGCGACGCCGCCCTCGCCGCGTACGAAGCCGTTGGCCCGGTGGTCGAAGGTGTAGCTGCGGCCGTCCGGGGACAGGCCGCCGAACTCCTCGGCGACGAGGCCGGTCTCGGCGGCCAGGTTGAGGTTCACACCCCCCGCGAGGGCGAGGCTGCTCTCGCCGCGGCGCAGGCTCTCCATCGCGGTGTGCACCGCGACCAGCGAGGATGCCTGGCCGGTGTCGATGACCAGGCTCGGCCCGCCCAGCCCGAGGAAGTGCGAGACCCGGTTGGCGATGACGCCGCGGCTCACGCCGGGCATGGCGTGGTGGTTGACCGCACCGCGCCCGGCGCGGGCGAGCAGCAGGGCGTAGTCGTCGCGCATGGCGCCGATGAACACCCCTGTCGCGCTGCCCCGGATGTCGTCGGCGGCGATCCTGGCGTCCTCGAAGGCCTCCCAGGCGAGTTCGAGCATCAGCCGCTGCTGCGGGTCGAGCACGGCGGCTTCCCGGGGCGTGATCCCGAAGAACCCGGCGTCGAACTGGTCGGCTCCGTCGAGGAACGCGCCCCAGGGCCCGCCGGCCGGTTCGCGCCCGGCGGGAACCGGGCCGACCGCGCACCGTCCGTCGCTGAGCAACCGCCACAACGCGGCCGGATCGGCCGCGCCGGGCAGCCGGCAGGAGAGTCCGACGATCGCCACCGGCTCCTGGCCGGTGACGGGAGCCGGGCGCGCGAGGGGGGCGGCGTCCCCGGTGCGGGCAGGGCCCAGTGAGCGTGAAGTGTCCATGTGGCGTGCTGCTCCCGGCTACTCAGCGATCGTGGTCTTCTGCCGTGCCCTGGTCGCTGCGATGCGCATGCTCCGCCGGGGTCCCGGGACCGCCGGCATCACGTGCGCCGTCGGAGCTGTCCGCACAGGCGCGCAGGCAGGCGATGAGGCTGCGGGCCTGCACGTTGAGGTAGTGGCGGTGCTGCAGCAGGGAGGTGATCTGGGGCAGGGTGATCCAGCGGCAGCCGGGCAGTTCCGCGGCGGGGTGGTCACCGTCCACCTCAATGATCATGTAGCGGCTGCGGGAGTGGTAGAACCGGCCGCCCTCCTCCGACATCTCGGTGTCGAACAGCACCCGGCCCCGCCGCCGGTGCTCTTCGATGTCGAGGAGCTGCTGGTGTACGGGCCCCGGCAGCTCGGCGTGGTTCTCCGGGGTGCCCTGCACGGTGGGGGCGAGTTCGATGGCGTCGAGGTAGCCGGGCTCGATGCGGGCGCGCAGCAGCGCGTGCAGCACGCCGTCGAACCGCGCGACCAGCAGGGCGACCACGCCCACGCCGTGCGGTTCGATCAGCGGCTGGGACCAGCCGCGCACTTCGCGGCTGTTGGCGACGACGTCGACCGCGGTGACGCTGAAGAAGATGCCGCGCTCATGGGAGACCGACCAGTCCGACTGCCGCCATCCGGGCAGGTTCCGCAGCCCCACGAGGGTGGTCTGCACGTCGTGCGCCGCCTGGTTGGCGGTGATCCAGCTGACGATCTCGGTGCTGGTGTGCAGTCCCCTGTCCTCGGTGGTGGAGCCGGGAAGGCAGGACAGCACCGTGCGGGCGTCCATGTTCACCCGGTGGTCGACGCGCAGCTGCTGATACACCTGGCCCAGGGTCAGCCAGCAGAAGTCCTCGCCGGCCTCGACCTCGGGGCCCACCTCGACGATCACATTGCGGTTGCGCTTGCGGTAGAACCAGGCGCCGTGCTCGGACTGCAGCACATCGGCCACCACCCGGCGCGGATCGGGCTGCGTGAAGTGCTCCACGTAGGGCACATGCCGGCCGCGGTGCACCCCGGTGTAGTTGCTCTTGGTGGCCTGCACGGTGGGCGACAGCTGCACGCCGTTCGGGTTGCCCGGCTCCGCCTTCGCCTGCATCAGCAGGTGCAGCACGCCGCCGATCTCGCGTACCGCGATGCCGAGCAGGCCGATCTCCGGCTGCATGATGATGGGCTGGTGCCACTGCCGTACCGGGCCGTCGTCGACCTCGACCTTGAGGCCCGCCACCGAGAAGAACCGCCCGCTGTCGTGCCGGAGGTTCCCGGTGTCCTCGGCGAAGGACCAGTTCCGCAGCTGCGCGAACGGGATCCGGGTGACCTCGTGCAGCTGGGCGGCGCGCCGCTCGGCGAGCCAGGTGTCGAACTGCTCGGCGGTCGTGGCCACTCCGCCGGTGGCCCGCGCCGACTCCTCCAGCCGCGCACGCACCGCCGTGTCCTCGGCGCGCAGCACCCCGGTCCCGGTGGTCAGCGGCATGATGTCTCCCCTTCGGTGGCTCGTGCCCAGGTGACCACGGCTCGGCGTGCCGGCCCAGGCGGCCAGGGGCTTACTAGGTGTTCACTCAGATCCCGTCGCCGAGGGGGCCCGGCGCGGGCGATCCGCGAATTTCCCTAGACTTCCGCCGCCGAGAACGGGGGTGGCCCCGGCGCTCACCCATGCTGGCCGTGCTTGTGACGCACTGCGTCTCCCCGGGGCGGCCCCCGGACCCCAGCCGGACACGGAGGCCTGAGTGGCCAGAGAGGCCAGCATGAACGAAACCGATTTGTGGATTCGGCGCTACTTTCCCAGCGCGGAGGCCAGGGTCCAGCTGATCTGCCTGCCGCACGCGGGAGGCTCGGCTTCCTACTACCGCCCAGTGGCCCAGGCGTTGAGCCCCCGCATCGAGGTGCTCGCCGTGCAGTACCCGGGCCGTCAGGACCGGCGTCACGAGCCGGTGATCGACGACCTCGCCACCTTGGCGGCGCGCGTGTGCGAGGCCCTCGTACCCGCCCTCGACCGCCCCTTCGCGCTCTTCGGACACAGCATGGGCGCCACCCTGGCCTACGAGGTGGCCCAGCGGCTGGAGCACCGGGAGAGGTACGCGGAGCGGCTGTTCGCCTCCGCCCGGCGGGCGCCCTCACGGGTCCGGGACGAGCGGGTGCACCTGCGCGACGACGACGGGCTGATCGCCGACGTGCGTGCCCTCAGCGGCACGGACCAACAGGTGTTCGGCGACGAGGACATGATGCGCATGGTCCTGCCGAGCATCCGGGGCGACTACCGCGCCGCGGAGACCTACCGCTACGCCTCCGGGCCCCGGCTGCGCTGCCCGATCACCGCGCTGGCCGGCGACGAGGACCCCAAGGCGAGCCATGAGGAGGTCGCGGCCTGGGGCACGCACACCGCGGGCGACTTCGAGCTGCGGACGTATCCCGGCGGCCACTTCTACCTTCTCGACCACACCGCGGACGTCCTGTCGCTGATCGAAGAGCGGCTGAGCGAGTCGGCCCTGCGGTGACGAGCCAGGAGGACGCATGACGACGAAACACGTCGCGATCTTCGTGTTCCCGGGGTACGGACACGTGAACCCGACGCTGGAGATCAGCCGCTGCCTCATCGCGCTCGGCCACCGGGTCAGCTACGTGCTCGACGAGCGGCTCGCCGCCCCGGTGACGGAGCTCGGCGCCGAGGTGGTCCGCTACGCCTCGCGGCGCGGCCGGCTCGGCGGCGGCGCCGTGACCGGCGAGGACATCGGGGCCCTGGGGCTGGAGTTCCTGCGCGAGTCGATGGACGTGATCCTGCCGCGGACCCTGGAGTCCTTCGACGACGACGTCCCGGACCTGATCCTGTACGACCTCGAAAGCTTCTTCACCGCGCGGACGGCGGCGCAGCGCTGGGGCCGTCCCACCGTGCAGCTCTTCCCGTACGTGGCCACCAACGAGCACTACTCGCTGGCCCTTGAGGTCTTCGACGCGGCGAGCGAGAACATCCAGAAGTGCGTCGAGCTGGTGACCGAGCGCCTCGCCCGCGAAGGCAAGGGCCAGGACGCGGTGTGGTCGCTCATGGCCGACATCGACGAGCGCAACCTGGTCCTGCTGCCGAGGCAGTTCCAGCCGCAGGGCGAGACGTTCGACGGCCGGTACACCTTCACCGGGCACAGCCTGCCCGCCGACCGCCCCGGAACCGGCTCCTGGCAACGGCCCGCCGGGCAGGGGCCGGTGGCGCTGGTCACGCTGGGCACCGAGGTGAACGACCGCCCGGAGTTCTTCAAGGCCTGCGCCGAGGGGTTCGCCGACAGCGACTGGCACCTGGTGATGACGGCCGGTCCCGGCAACCTGCCGGCCTGCCGGCAGGCGGTCGAGGACGCCCGTGCGGCCGCGCGCCCCGCCAGCACCGAGATGCACGAGTGGCTGGCGTTCAACACCGTGCTGCCGCATGTGTCGGCCGTGGTGTGCAACTCCGGCATCAGCACCATGCTGGAAGCCCTCTCGTTCGGCAAGCCGCTGGTGGTCATCACCTACACGCCGGAGGACCGGGTCAACGGCAGGCGCACGGCCGAACTCGGCCTGGGCGTGGAGCTGCCGGGCCACGAGGTCACCGCCGGACGGCTGCGCGAAGCCGTCGAGACCGTTTCGCACTCTCCCGACATCCGCCGAGGGGTCGCTCGCATGCGCATGGGCATGATGGCCGCGGGCGGCCCGGCCCGGGCCGCGCAGCTCATCGAGGGCTGGCTGGGCGAACCGGCCGCGGCGGCCGAGCCCGAAAGCGCGGCGGTCCGATGACCTACACGATCGAGACCCAGGCACTGGTCAAGCGGTACGGCGAGGTCACGGCGCTGGACGGACTCGACCTGACCGCGCGGCAGGGCACCGTGCTCGGTGTGCTCGGCCCCAACGGCGCGGGCAAAACGACGGCGGTGCGCATCCTGGCCTCGCTGCTGCGCCCGGACTCCGGCCGGGCCCAGGTGTGCGGCTACGACGTGGCACGCCATCCCCACGAGGTCCGCCGGCTGATCGGCCTCACCGGGCAGTACGCGTCCGTCGACCAGGATCTGACCGGTCAGCAGAACATCGTCCTGGTGGCCCGGCTGCTCGGCTTCTCCCGGCCCGCCGCACGGCGCCGGGCGGCGGAGCTGCTGGCGCGGTTCGGGCTCTCCGACGCCGCCCACCGCAAGGCGAGGACCTATTCGGGCGGCATGCGCCGTCGGCTCGACCTGGCCGTATGTCTCATCGGCGACCCCGCCGTGCTCTTTCTCGACGAGCCGACCACCGGGCTGGACCCGGAGAGCCGGCTCGGACTGTGGGACATCGTGCGCGGCCTGGTCACCGGCGGCACGACCGTCCTGCTGACCACCCAGTACATGGATGAGGCCGACCAGCTCTGCGACGACATCGTGGTGATCGACGCGGGCAGGAGCATCGCGACCGGCACCCCCGAGGAGCTCAAGGCGAAGACCAACCGCCAGACGCTGGAGATCCAGCCCGCCGACCCGGGCCGGCTGGAGACCGTCGGGAATCTTGTCGCCGAGCTCAGCGGGGCGCGGCCCCACACGGCAGACGGCCGGCTGCGCCTGCACGTCAACGATCCGGCGCTGCCGGGAGCCGTGCTGCGCCGGCTGGACGAAGCCGGCATCGAGGTGATGGAACTCGCGCTGCGCAAGCCGAGCCTGGACGAGGTGTTCCTGTCGCTGACCGGCCATCAGGACAGACGCAGGGATACGGCCACCGAGTCCGCCGAGGCGGCAGAGCGGAGCAGAACATGAGCGCGAGCACGACGGCCCCCGTGCGCCACCGGCTGAGCCTGGTGACGACCGCGCGGCACTGTTTCTCCCTGACGGGCCGCAACCTGCTGCATCTGAAGGCGAACCCCGGGGAGATCATCGGCTTCGTCGTCATCCAGCCCCTGCTGGTCATCGCGCTGCTGGTGTACGTGTTCGGCGGCGCGATCTCCGGGGACACCGCGACCTATCTCCAGTACGCCCTGCCGGGTCTGATCGTGCAGAACTCGGTGATGGCGGTGCTCTCCACCGGGGCCGGCATCAACCAGGACATGTCCAACGGTGTCTTCGACCGGCTGCGCAGCCTGCCGATCGCCCGCATCGCGCCCTTGATCGGCCACATGCTCGGCCATATGACCCGGGTGACGGCCGGGATGCTCATGCTGCTGGTCGCGGGCCTGCTGCAGGGCTTCGAGCTGCGCACCGGGATCATGTCCGTGCTGGCCGCGGTGCTGCTGGCCCTGGCGTTCGGTACGGGCCTGGCCTGGGTGTCGATAGCGATCGGCGTGAGCTCCCGGTCCGCCACCACCGTCCAACTGTTCAGCGGCGTGCTGTCGTTGCCGCTCACGTTCGTCAGCAACGTGTTCGTCAAGACCGACACGATGCCCGGCTGGCTGCAGGCCTGGGCCAAGATCAACCCGATCTCGCACGAGGCGACCGCGCTGCGCGCGCTGATGTCGGGCGGCCCCGTCGGCACCTCGGTGTGGTGGACGCTCGGCTGGTCCGCGGCGCTCACGGCCGTCTTTGCCCCGCTGGCCCTCCGCGCCTACCGGCGACGGGTCGTCTGACGGGCCCGGCGGGGGGCGAGGATCTGCAAGGGAGACACTGTGAGGAAACGTGGCACCGAAGACCTGGCGCTGTTCGGCGGGCCGCCGGCGTTCCGGCGAAACCGCCGGGTCGGCCGGCCCAACCAGGGCGACCGCGAACGGTTCTGGGAACGGATGAACCAGGCCCTGGACAGCGAGTGGCTGTCCAACATGGGCCCGCTGCACGACGAGTTCGAGGCGCGGGTGGCGCAGCTCGCGGGCGTGCGGCACTGCGTTGCCCTCAGCAACGCGACCGTGGGGCTGCAGCTGCTGGTCGCCGACGCGGCCACCGGCGCCGAACCCGGCGACGAGGTGATCGTCCCGGCGCTCACCTTCCCCGCCACGGCGCACGCCGTGCGCTGGCTCGGCCTGCGGCCGGTGGTCTGCGACGTCGACCCGCTGACAGGGCTGATCGACCCCGACCAGGTGGAGGCGCGGATCGGCCCGCGGACCCGGGCGGTCATCGGCGTCCACCTGTTCGGGCAGGCCTGCGACGTACGGCGGCTGGAGAAGATCGCCGAGAGCCACCGGCTGCGGCTGTACTTCGACGCGGCGCCGGCACTGGGCTGCACCCACGAATCCACCCCCATCGGCGGCTTCGGCGACGCCGAGGTGTTCAGCTTCCACGCGACGAAGGTCGTCAACAGCTTCGAGGGCGGCGCGATCGTGACCGACGACGACGCCCTGGCCGAACGGGCGCGCAAGGCACGGAACTTCGGCATCGGAGCCGGCGGCCGGGTCGAGCAGCTCGGCACCAACGGCAAGCTGAACGAGGCGTCCGCCGCGATGGGCCTCACCTCGCTGGACGCGCTCACGGACACCGTCGCCCACAACCGGGCCAACTACGCGGCGTATGTGTCCGCCCTCGACGGCATCCCCGGGGTGCGGGCGGTGAGGTACGACCCCCGGCACCGCAACAACCACCACTACATGATGGTCACCGTGGACGAGCGGACGGCGCAGCTGCACCGCGACGCGCTGCTCGACCTCCTGCGGGCGGAGAACATCCTGGCCCAGCCCTACTTCTCCCAGGCCATCCACCGCATGGGGCAGTACGGCGAGGAACCGGCCGCGCCGGTGCCCGGCGGCTTCCCGCACGCCGAGGCGCTGTGCGAGCAGCTGCTCGCCCTGCCCACGGGGCCCGGGGTCAGCGCCGCCGACATCGAGGTGATCAGCGATGTGATCCGGGCCGCCGTCACGCACGGGCCCGAGGTGACCGCGCGCCGGCGCGCCGATCTCGCCGGTACCGCCGGGGCGTAGGAGCACACCACAGCACGGCTCGTGCCCAGGGCACGACGGACGAGAGCGAGGAACGGCCGCAATGGCAGCGCGCATCACCGGTACGCCCGTCGGCAGGCTCAAGCCCAGCCGGCTCATCGATCTGGAGCAGCACAGGAACGAGCGCGGCTGCATCTCGGTCATCGAGTCCGAATGGGCCACCGGATTCCCCATCCAGCGGGTCTATTTCCTGCACGACCTGACCCCCGGCACCGCCCGGGGCGGTCATGCGCACCGCGCGCTGGAACAGCTCTTCGTCGCCGCCCACGGCGCCTTCACCATCAAGGTCGACGACGGCTTCCAGCAGGCCGAGTACCGGCTGGACGACCCCTCGACCGGGCTGTACGTCGGCCCGATGGTGTGGCGGGACCTCAGCGACTTCTCGCCGGGCGCCGTCTGCATGGTGCTGGCCTCGCAGCACTACGAGGAGGCGGACTACTACCGCGCCTACGAGCCCTTCCTGCAAGCCTGCCGGAGGCCCGAATGACCAAGGTCCCCTTCTTCGATCTGCGTGACATGCACGCGGCCACCGGAGTCCAGGCGGAGATCGACGCGGCCGTGCTGCGGGTCTCCCGCTCCGGCCGCTACATCCTGGGACCCGAACTGGAGGCGTTCGAGGCGGCCTTCGCGGCGTACTGCGACAACGCGTACTGCGTGGCCACCGGCAGCGGTTTCGCCGCGTTGGAACTGGGCCTGAGGGCACTGGGCATCGGGCCCGGCGACGAGGTGATCGTGCCCGCGCACACCTTCGTCGCCTGCTGGCTTGCCGTCTCGGCGACCGGTGCGCGGCCGGTGCCCGTGGAGCCCGCCGAGGGCTCCTTCCTGCTCGCCCCGGAACTGCTGGAGGCGGCCGTCACCGCACGCACCCGGGCCGTGATGCCGGTGCACCTGTACGGCCATCCGGCCGACCTGGACCCGATCGCCGAGGTGGCCGAGCGGCACGGCATCGCGCTCCTGGAGGACGCGGCCCAGGCACACGGCGCGTCGTACCGGGGACGCCCGGTGGGCTCGGGCCATGCCGTGGCGTTCAGCTTCTACCCGGGCAAGAACCTGGGCGCGCTGGGCGACGGCGGCGCCCTGGTCACCGACGACCCCGCGCTCGCCGACCGGCTGCGCCTGCTGCGCAACTACGGCTCCCGGGAGAAGTACCGGCACGAGCGGCGCGGCACCAACTCCCGGCTGGACGAGATCCAGTCCGCCGTGCTGGCCGCGAAGCTGCCGCATCTGGACGCCTGGAACGACCGGCGCCGCGCCATCGCGCGGCGCTACACCGAGGCGTTCGCCGGGCTGCCCGGCCTCGCCGTCCCCGAGGCGGCCCCCTGGGCGGCGCCCGTCTGGCACCAGTACGTGCTGCGCACCCCGCACCGCGAGGCGCTGCGCGACCGGCTGACCGAGGCAGGCGTGGGCACCCTGATCCACTATCCCGTGGCCTGCCACCGCACCCCCGCCTACGCGGGCGAGCGGATCGCGCCGCGCGCCGGTCTGCCCCGGGCCGAACGGCTGGCCGAGGAGGTGCTGAGCCTGCCCATCGGCCCGCACCTGAGCGATGCGGCGGTCGAGCTGGTCGTCGACGCGGTGCGGGCCGCCGCGCTGGACCTGCCGGGCGGCGGGTAGCCCGCAGCGCGGCCGGCGGCGCCTGCCTCCCGTTGCGGGCTCAGCGGGCCGGGGCGGTGCTGCGGTGTTCCTGCGGGCTGATGCCGTACACCCGCTTGAACGCGGAGCTGAGGGCGAAGCCGCTGCTGTAGCCGACCTGGCGGGCGACGGTGTTGAGGGTGCAGTCGGACTGGCGCAGCAGGTCGGCGGCCAGGGCCAGGCGCCATTCGGTGAGGTAGGTCATCGGCGGGGTGCCGACGGTGGTGCGGAAGCACTCGGCCAAGGTGGCGCGGGAGACGCCGACTTCGGCGGCAACCCGGTCCAGGGTCCAGTGGTGGGCGGGGTCTTCGTGGAACAGGCGCAGCGCCTCGCCGGCCACGGGGTGGGTGTGGGCGCGGTACCAGGCGGGGGCCTCGGCCTCGGGCCGGTCGAACCAGGCCCGCAGGACCGCGATGAGCAGCAGGTCCAGCAGGCGGTCCAGGACGACGCCCTGGGCCGGGCCCTGTTTGGTGACCTCGCCCGCAAGGACCGGGATGAGGGTGGAGTCCCAGGTGTCGTCGGAGACGACCAGCAGGGGCGGCAGGACGTCGAGCAGGCGCTGGCCGACGGCGCCGACCTCCTCGTACACGCCGAGCAGCAGCTGTACGGGCCCGTCGGGGTTGGAGCCCCAGGTGCGCACCCCCAGGGCCATGCGCTCGCGCAGTTCGACGCCCTCGGGGGTGACGCACTGCTGGCCGGGGTGGACGATGACCTGCGGCAAGGTCGCCGGGTCGTCACTCATCACGTAGGGGTCGGGGCCGCGGACGATGGCGACGTCGCCCGGGCGCAGCCGCACCGCGTCACCGCGGTCGGGCTCGACGTAGGCCTCGCCGCTGAGCATGACGGCCAGGCACAGGGGGGAGCGGTCCTGGACCCGGATCGACCAGGGGGGCTCCATCACGATGCGCAGCAGGAAGGCGCCGCTGGCCCGCGGCCCCTCGAGTAACCCTGAGAGTGCGTCCACCCGCCCACAGTAGCGAGAGAGCTGGACGACCGGATATGCATTCCGGCATCTCGGCCATGGAGCATCCAGGTCACGGGTGGCCAGACTGCTGGTATGACAACACACAAGAACACGACGTTGGTGCTCGGCGGTACCGGCCGGGTCGGCCGCCGGGTGACGAAGCGGCTGATCGAGCGGGGCGTGGACGTGCGGGTCGGCTCCCGCACCGGCGAGCCCCCCTTCGACTGGGAGGACTCCTCGACGTGGGCCCGGGCCGTCGCCGGGGTCAAGTCGGCCTACCTGATGTACTACCCCGAGGTGGAGTGGCCCGGGGCCAGCGAGGCCATCGGCACCGTGGCCCGCCTCGCGGTCGACGCCGGCGTGGAGCGCCTGGTCCTGCTGTCGGCCCGCAACCAGGAAGAGGCCGTGCGGTGCGAGGAGGCCGTGACGAGCCTGCCGGTGGAGTGGACGGTCGTCGCCCCGGCCTCGTTCCACCAGAACTTCGACGAGGGCGTGTTCCTCGACCCGCTGCGCCAGGGCGTGCTGGCGCTGCCCGCCGGCGACAACGCCGACCCGTTCGTCGACGCCGACGACATCGCCGACGTCGTGGTGGCCGCCCTCACCGAGAAGGGCCACGTGGGCGAGCGCTACGAACTGACGGGCCCGCGCCTGTGGACCTTCGCCGAAGGCGTCGCCGAGATCGCCCGGGCCACGGGCCGCGAACTGCGCTACCAGCCCATCACCCGGGACGAGTTCGCCGACGCGATCGTGGGCGACGGCGCCCCGCGCGAGTTCGCCGACCCGCTGGCCACGCTCATCTCCGAGTTCTTCGACGGCCGCAACAGCTCGCTGGCCGACGGCGTCGAGCGGGCCCTGAACCGCAAGCCCCGCGACTTCGCGGACTGGGTGGCCGAGATCGCCCCCACCGGCGTGTGGGCCGCTGTCTGAGCAGGCAGCAGCAAGGGGCAACCGCCCGGCCGGCGGCCCCGGGGCCGCCCCCGGGGCCGCCCCAGTGACGCCCTGATGATGCCCCGGGTGACGGCCCGCGTGATGGCCCGCGTGATGGCCCGGCGGTGGTACGGGCCGGGGGGGCGGGCCTTGCGGCGGCGTTGCGGGGCCGCCCGCACGATGCCGGTGTGGAACTTACCCGGCTCTGGACGTCCTTCGCTTCGCAGGTCGAGGCCCGACCCGACGCCACGGCCCTCGTGGCGAAAGGCCGGCCCGTCTCCTACGGCGAGCTGGCCGCTCTCGTGGCCGATGCCTCCGCCCGCCTCGCCCGGCTCGACACCCGCGGCGGCGAGCCGATCGGCATACCCGCCACGAAGACACCCCGCACCATCGCCCTGGTCCTTGCGTGTCTGCGGGCGGGCCTGGCGGTGGTGCTCCCCTCCGTCACCCTGCCCCCCGCCACCCTGCAGCGCCTGTTGGCCCGGGCCGGGTGCCGGCACGTCATCAACGCCGACGACGCCGCCGACGACGCCGCCGACGACTCCAATGACCCCGACAACACCGGCCCCGCCCCGGCCGCCGCGGCCACCCCCGGCGCCGCGGCCACCCCCGCCGGCCCCGACGACGTCGCCTTCGTACTGACGACGTCGGGGTCGACGGGCCTGCCCAAACTGGTGCCGCTGACCGCGGGCGCCGTCGAGCGCTTCGCCGACTGGGCCGCCGCACGCTTCGACCTGGGCCCGGGCGCCTCGGTGCTCAACTACGCGCCGCTCAACTTCGACCTGTGCTTCCTCGACGTGTGGGCCACGCTCCACCACGGCGGCCGGGTCGTCCTCATCGACCCCGACGCCGCCACCAACGGCCGCCACCTGCTCGATGCCATCGACGACCACGCCGTCACCCTCGTGCAGGCCGTGCCGATGGCCCACCAGCTCCTTGTCGACGCGGCCGGCGACCCGGCCCGCCGGCTCACCTCGGTGCGCCACACCCTGTTCACCGGCGACCACATGCCCGCCCGCTGCCTGGCCCGGCTGCCCGCCGTCTTCCCCCACAGCCGCCTCTACAACGTCTACGGCTGCACCGAGACCAACGACAGCTTCCTGCACGAAGTGGACCCCGGCGCCCTGCCCGGTGACGGCGTGCCGCTGGGGGTGCCGCTGCCCGGCGTCGAGGCACTCGTCCTCGACGACGACGGCGCCGTGGTCACCGGCCCGGGCCGGGGCGAACTGGTCGTGGCCACCCCCTTCCAGAGCGCCGGCTACCTCGGCGCCGACCCCACCGCGCTGGGGCCGTTCATCGACGCCCCCGCGGGCCGCCCGCCGGGCACCGCCGTCCGCTTCTACCGCACCGGCGACGTGGTGCGCCGCGACCACGCCGGTGTCCTGCACCTGGAGGGGCGCAACGACTTCCAGGTCAAGGTGCGCGGCACCCGCGTGAACACCGCGGTGGGGGAGCAGGTGCTGCACGACCACGACGAGGTCGCCGAGGCGATGGTCCTGGCCCTCCCCGACCCCGTCGCCGGCCGCCTGCTGCACGCGGTCCTGCGCCGGGTGCCGGGCGCGAGCGTCAAGACCCTCGGGCTGCGCCAGCACTGCGCCCAGCGCCTGCCCGCGGCCGCCATCCCCTCCACCTTCCGCCTGTCCGAGGAGCCCTTGCCCCGCACGTCCACCGGCAAGGTCGACCGCCAGTCGCTCGGCCAGAACCTGAAGCCTCCCCGCGCCGACGAGACCACCCCGGACCACCAACAGCCCCAACAGCACTGACAGCACTGACAGCACTGACACCGCTCGCAGCGCCAACACCGCTCACAGCACCGACAGCACCGACCGAAAGGAACAGGCACCATGAAGTCCACCATCAAGAACTTCCTGCTCCAGGAGTTCCTGCCCGACGTCCAGGCGAACGAGCTCGCCGCCGACTACGACCTGCTCGCCAACGGCGTCATCGACAGCCTCGGGCTGCTCAAGCTCATCGCCTGGGTCGAGAGCGAGTTCGCCGTCGCCGTCGACGACGCGGCCCTGGACCCGGACAACTTCCGCACCATCGACGCCATCGACGCCTTCGTGGCGCGGGCGTCGGTCCCGGCCGAGGCGAGCTGAGCCGTGCACGCCGCGTCCGCCGCCGCAGCTGCCGGCCGCCCGGTCGACACCGCGACGTGGTCCTCGTTCTTCGACGAGCTGAGCGCCGACACCCTGGAGGCCGGCGAGCCGGCCTCGCTGCTGACGGCGCTCAGCCACCCCACGGTCGCCCCCGACACGCTCACCGCCCTGGTGCGGTCCCTGCACGCACGCCGCACCGGAGCGATCCGCTCCTTTCCCGGGGCGGTCAACGTGGTCGGCACGGGCGGCGGCACCGCGACGTTCAACGTCTCCACCGCCGCCGCCTTCACCGCCGCCGCGCTCGGCGCACCGGTGGTGAAGACCGGCTCGCGGGCCTACTCCAGCAGGCACGGCTCGATCGACCTGCTGGAGCGGCTCGGCATCACGCTCACCAAGTCCTACGACGACACGGCGGCGTCCCTGGCCCGCCACCGCGTCGCCTTCGCCGGCTACTTCGTGTACCCCGTCGAGCTGACCGTGCTGGCCCGGCGCATCCTGCCGCAGCCCATGCGGTCCTTCGGCCGGCTCCTGAACGCGCTGGGCCCCTTCCTGCCGGCGCTGCCGGGCACGCGCCAGCTCACCGGCCTGTCCAGCGCCGGGCTGCTGCCGCTGGCCCAGCAGCTCGCGGCGGCGGTCGACGACCGCGAGGTGTGGCTGTGCACCAACAGCATCGGCGCCGACGAACTGGTCAGCTTCGCCGACAACGTCATCCACCGCGGGGCCGGCACCCACGGGCTTCGGCTGAGCCGCCGCACCCTGGGCACGGCCCCCGGCACCCTGGCGGACCTGGCCCCGGTGCCCGAACCCGCCCGCCTGGTCGAGCACTTCCTGGACGTCGTGTCCGGGCGGGCGGGCGAGGTGGCCACCCAGACCGTCGCCCTCAACGCCGCCGCCCTGCTGATCGCGGCCGGGCGGGAGAACCAGTGGCGCCCCGCCATCGCCGCGGCCACCGAGGCGATGCGGGACGGCGCGGTGCGCGCCCTGATCGACGCCGTGCGCGCCGAGGGGACCGCGCCCACGCCGCCCGTGCTGGTGAGCGAGGTGACCTCCGGTGGCTGACCTGTTCGGCCACCCGCCGGGCCTGGCCGTGTTCCTCAACGCCGGCGACCCGCCGCTGGACGTGCTCGACGACGTCGCCGACATGCTGGACGAGCACGAGGTCGACGTCCTGGAGCTGGGCGTGCCCTTCCCCGACTCCATCAGCGACGGGCCGGTGATCCGCCGCTCCGCCGACCGGGCCCTGGCGGCCGGGACCGGACTTGAGGACGCGCTCGCCTTCGTCGAGCGCTCCCGCGGCCGCCACCGCCACCTGCGCGTGGTGGTCCTGGCCGACTGGGCGCACACCGTCCGCCCCCGGTCGACGGCCGAGGCCGTCACGGCCATCGCCGCATCCGGGGCGGCCGGGGCGCTGCTGCACGGCGCCCCGCCCAGAGTCCGCCCGGAGTTCTACGACCGGGCCGGCGCCGCCGGGCTGCCCGTCGTCACCACCTGCTACGCCACCTCGCCGCCCACGGCCCTGGCCGAGGCGGGGGCGCACGCCTCGGCCTATGTGTACCTGGTGACGCACTACGGCACCAGCGGCGCCGGCCCCTCCCCCGACCCGGCAGCACTGCGGGCTCCCGTCGATGCCCTGCGGGCCCTGACCGGCGCGCCGATCGCCGCCGGTTTCGGGGTGCGCACGGCGGCCGATGTCGCGCGGGTGCACGCGGCCGGCGCGGATGCCGCCGTGGTCGGCAGCACCGCCGTCGCCCGGGTGGAGGCGGCGCTGGCCGGCGGCGGTGACGTCGTCGCCGGCCTCGCCGACCTCGTCACCGCCCTGCGCCCCCACCACCATCCCCTCCCCCGTCCCTGACCCTGTCCCCACTCCCGTCCCCCCTGTCCCCACCCTGTCCCCACCCTGTCCCCACCTTGTCCCCACCGCTGTTTCCCGGTCCCTGTGACCGGTTGCCCACCCTGTGAGAGGAGCTTTGTGATGATCGTGCGCGATCTGGACAACGTCACCACCGTCGACTGGGGCAACGGCCTCAGCCGCCGCTTCCTGCTGGAGGCCGACGGCCTGGGCTACTCCGTCACCGACACCACGGTGCGGGCCGGTACGAAGTCACTGCTGGAGTACCGCCGCCACCTGGAGGCCTGCTACTGCATCGAGGGCTCCGGCGAGGTCGTCGCCCTGGACGGCACGGCGCACCGCATCACCCCGGGCACGCTCTACGCCCTCGACGAGCACGACGCCCACTACCTCATCGCCGACCCGGACGCCGACCTGCGCCTGGTGTGCGTGTTCTCGCCCGCCCTGCGGGGCGACGAGCGGCACAGCCTCGACGCCGCCGGCACCTCCGCCTACTGAAGAAGGGGTGCGGGGATGCGTACCTGGGACGAGGATCAGCTCGCACTGCGCGAGGGCATGCAGCGGTGGTGCCGCGACCTGGCCGCCACCGCCGCCGACACCAGCGCCGACACCAGCGCCGATGAAGGAGACAACGCGGCCGGAGCCGGTTTCGCGTGGGACGCGTGGAAGCTGGTCCGCTCCTCGGGGGTGCTCGGCCTGCCGTTCGACCCCGCCCGGGGCGGCGCCGGACTGGACCTGCTCACCACCATGTTCGTACTGGAGGCGCTGGGCGAGGGGTGCCGTGACGGAGGGCTGAGCTTCTGCGTCGCCACCACCATGTGCAGCACCGGCGTCCCGCTGCAGCACTTCGGGACCGATGCGCAAAAGGACCGGTATCTGCCCGGGGTGTGCTCGGGCGAGCTGATCGGCGCCCACGCCATCAGCGAGCCCGACACCGGCTCGGACGCGCTCAGCATGCGCACGACCGCCGTCAGGGACGGCGACCACTATGTGCTCAACGGCAGCAAGAGCTTCGTGACCAACGGGCCCGTGGCCGATGTGGTCGTCGTCTACGCCCGCACCCGGCCCGAGGGCGGGCCGCTGGGCATCACCGCCTTCCTGGTCGACACCGACACCCCCGGCTTCTCCACGGGCCGGCCGCTGAAGAAGATGGGCCTTGCCTCCTCGCCGATGAGCGAGCTGTACTTCGACGACTGCCGCGTGCCCGCCGAGCGGGCCATCGGCGGCATCGGACGGGGATACCTGCTGCTCGAGCACGTGATGAAGTGGGAGATCCTCTGCTCCTTCATCATCAACGTCGGGGAGATGCAGCACCGCTTCGAGCGCTGCCTCGAATACGCCCGCACGCGCACGCAGTTCGGCAGGCCGATCGGCTCGTTCCAGGCGATCGCCCACAAGCTGGTCGACATGCGCATCCGCCTCGAGACGGCCCGCCGGTGGCTCTACGACACCGCCGAGCGCCTGGCCGCCGGCCAGGACGTCACGATGGACGTGGCCACGGCCAAGCTGCTGACCAGCGAGGCCAACGTGGCCTCGGGCCTCGCGGCCATCCAGGTCTTCGGCGGCAACGGCTACATGTCGGAGTACGGCCTGGACCGCGAGCTGGCCAACGCCGTGGGCAGCACCCTGTATTCGGGCACGACGGAGATCCAGTACAACCGGATCTCCTCGCTTTTGGGGCTGTGACCATGCTGCTCAAGGTGTGCGGCGCCACCAGCCGCGACGACCTCGCCCTGCTCTCGGCCGCGGGCGTGGACCTGGTCGGGCTGTGGCACGGGGTTCCGGGCGGGCCCGCCGATCTGCCGCTTGGCCGTTTCGCCGCGCTGGCGCAGGCCTGCCGCGCCGCCCCGCCGGGTGCGGGGCATCCGGCGCCGGAGCCGGTGCTTGTCACCTTCCTGGGCGACCCGGCCGCCCTGGTCGAGGCCGCCCGCACGGCCGGTGTGCGGTGGCTGCAGCTGCACGGCTACCAGAGCCCGGGGGTGGTGGCGGCGCTCAAGCGGGGCCTGCCGCAGGCCACGGTGGTCAAGGTGCTGCACGTCAGCGGCGACGCCTGCGTCGAACGCCCGCTGCTTGCCTCCTACGAGCGGGCGGGCACCGATGTGTTCCTGTGCGACGCCACCAGCGCCCAGGGGCGCATCGGCAGCACCGGGCTGTGTCTCGACCCCGACGTGGTGATCGACCTGGCCGAGGCGACCACCCGGCCGTTCCTGGTCGCCGGGGGCATCTCGGCCGCCAACCGCGCACGCTACGAGAAGGTGGCCGCCCACCCCCGCTTCGCCGGGGTCGACGTCGACACCGCGGCCCGGGACGCCACGGGAGCGTTCTGCGCCGCCGGCGTGCACAGCATCCGGCAGCACTGGCGTGCGGCCGGCGACATGGAGAAGGTGGTCGCCTGATGGGGTCCTCGTTCATCGACGCCCTGACCGGCTCACCCCGCCCTGTGATCATGGAGCTCAAACCCCGTTCGGCCGACGGCGAGGACTTGTTCCGCGGCCGCTCGCCGGCCCAGATCGTGGCCCGCTACGAGGCCGCAGGCGCCCCGTGTCTGTCGGTCGTCACCGGCCGCTGGTTCGGGGGCGATGCCGACCTGCTGGCCGAGGTGGCCGGGCGCAGCGAACTGCCCGTCCTGCAGAAGGACTTCGTCACCAAGGAGGGCCAGCTGCGGGCGGCCCGGAAGCTGGGGGCGTCCGCGGTGCTGCTCACCGCCGCGCTGCTGCCCCGGGCCGCGCTGGCGCGCCTGGCCGAGCGCGCCCTGGCCCTTGGCCTCACCCCGTTCATCGAGGTGGCGAGCCCCGCCGAGATCGAGGCCCTGCCCTCGTGCGAGGGGTGCGTGGTGGCCGTCAACAACAAGGACATCCGCGCCCGCGAGCGCGGCACGGCCGACCTGGGCCGCAGCCGCCGGCTGCTGCCGGCCGTGCGGCGCACTCGGTCGCCGTGCCCGGTGAGTGCCAGCGGCATCGACGATCCGCGCGTGGCCGCGACCCTGCTCAGCTCCGGCTACGCCGGGCTGCTGGTCGGGACCCGTCTGCTGCGGGCCGATGGCCTGGAGTCATGGTGCGAGGAGCTGGACGCTCTGCGTCGTGTGCCGTCGGCGCGTCGAGCGGGCTGAGCGACAGCTCGTCCCACTCCACGGCGAAGGGCACCCCCAACTCGTCGGCGGCGGCGCTCACCCGGGCGGCGAGGTCGCCCGCCTCCAGGTGGCGCCGGCGGGCGATCAGCGCGCGGGCCACCCGCAGCGGCCGCTCCTGGTCGTAGGGGTCGAGCTCCATGGCCGACTCCAGGCGGTCCCTGGCCTCTTCCAGGTCGCCCGCCTCCAGGGCGGCCGTCAGCACGATGTCGATCAGTCCCAGGGCCCGCCGGCGCACGGCCTCGCGGCGCTGGGCGATGCGGTCGTCGTCGAGGTCGTCGGGCAGCAGCGGCCCGGCGAAGGCGGCAACGGCGGTGCGGGCCCGCGCGACGCGCTCGCCGCCCTGGGCCGCGGCGACGGCCCGGGCCAGGTCCTCGAAGGCGTGCAGGTCGACCTGGCACGAGGACAGGCACAGCAGTTGCCCCGTGCGGGTGACGAGCGGGCCGTAGGTGGCCCGCGCCCGGGTCAGGACGTTCTTCAGGCGGCGCTGGCCCACCCCTTGCATCTCACCCGGCCACAGCGCCTCGACCACGCTCTCGGCCCGGACCGATCCGCCGGCGAGCGCGAGGTGCTTGACCAGCTGGCTGGCCCGGCCGGTGCCGAGCAGCACGCCGTGGCCCCGGCGGACCTCGAAGGCGCCCAGGACCCGCACCCGGTAGCCGCCGGTGGCGGCGTCCGCGGAGGCGTCGGCGGCGGAGGTGTCGGCGGAGGTGTCGGTGTGGGTGGCGGTGGCGACCGCGGGGGGCAGGCGGATCGCGGAGCGCAGGACGCCGGCCACGCGGCGCTCGCGGCGGTCGAGCAGGTCGGGGTGGCCGAGGCTGGCCGCCCGGTCCAGGGCGATCAGCAGGCGCTGGTCGGCGGCGTCGATGCGGCCGGCGGTGTGGCGGACGTAGCCGGTGAGCAGTTCGGCCTTCCAGCGCAGGCAGGGGGCGATCTCGCCGTCCTCGAGCATGCGTTGCAGGACGTCGGCGGCCTCGGGCCTGCCGCGGCGGGCGTCGATGAACGCCTCGGTCAGCGCCAGGGACACCGGGTCCTCGATGCGGTGCTCGCGGGCGGCGGCCAGCAGCCGGGCCGAGGGGGCGTCCGCCCCGACCACGGCGCAGGCATCGGCCGCCTCGCACAGGAACTGCAGCCCGCCGCCGTCGTGGATCATCTGGCCGAGGTGGGCCTCGGCCTGGGCCAGCTGCTCCAGCACCCCCGACAGGTCGTGGTCGTTGGCCGCCACGATCATGCGGGTCCAGGAGGCGTGGCCCATCACCCAGTCGATGCGCAGGAGTTCGGCCAGGCGCATGGCGTCGTCGAGGATGGCCAGCGGGCGTTCGGCCTCGCCGCTGAGCGCAAGCAGGCGGGCCTCCATGACCAGGCACAGCATGCGGTCGAGCTGGGTGTCGCTGGTGGCGCCGAGGCGGCGCAGCAGCACCGCGCCCTCGCCGGTCTTGCCCAGGGCGGACAGGACCTGGGTGGCCAGGCTGCGCTGGACGGCGGCGATGCGGGCGGGCTCGCCCAGCTCGCCCCAGGTGATGGCGGCCTGGCGCATGGCGTTCTCGGCCCGGCGCAGGCTCGCCTCGTCGGGCCGGCCCGACAGCGCCACGCCCAGCGCCTCAAGGAGGCTGGCCTGGGCGCGGGTGCCGCCGGCGGTCACTTCGAGCAGCTGCTCGGCCTCGGCGAGCACGTCGGCGTCGCGCAGCAGCGCCCGCTGGATCAGCCACTCGCTGGCGACCTCGGCGGCGAGGTCCTCGTCGGTGTTCTGCTCGCGCACCACGCGCAGGGCGCGTCCGATGACTTCGCGTTCCTCGGCGAGCTGGCCGAGGTTGCGGTGGGTGCGGGCCAGGTGCAGCAGCACCTGGGGGGCGGCCTCGGCGGCGGGCCCCAGGCGGGCCATGAGGTGGATGAACTCCACCGGGCTGAGGTGGTTGATGCGTGAGGTGGGCAGCTTGGCGATGAGGGTGGCCGCCTGTTCGGGGTCGCCGCTGTCGACCAGCAGGCTGGCCGCGGCCAGTTCGGCGCCCTGGGAGGTGAGCAGCGGGGCGGCCTTGTGGGCGATGGCCGGATCCAGCGGGGCGAGGGCGGCAAGCAGTTCCTTGGACTCCGCGCACAGCCGCGCCCAGCCGTCGGCGCCGACGGCGAAGGGGATGCCGGCCCGGATGAGGCGCCGCAGCAGCCCCGGCTCGCCGAGGCCCTCCACGAGGCTGTCGTTGACCAGCGGGAACGCGGCCACCTGGGTCAGCAGATAGCGGTCGGCGGGGTCGAGGTCGGCGGCGTAGTGGTCCATCAGCTGGCGGATCAGGCCGGGGTGCTGGAGCAGCCCCATGGCGGCCGCCATGCGGTCGGACTCCCGGGCGAGGCGGCGCAGCATCACCAGGAGCAGGGCCACCCAGCCGCCCGACAGGTCGTGCAGGGTGGCGGCCAGGCGCTCGCCGTCCTCGTCGCCGATCTCGATCCGGGCCAGGACGGTGGCCTCCTCCTGGGTCAGGCGCAGGTCCTGGGTGTTGAAGCGCTCGGCGGTGCCCCGGAACTCCATGGCCGCCAGCGGCGCCGGCAGCAGGCGGCTGCTGACCAGGATGCGCACCGGCGGCATGCTGTCCTGCGCCAGGCCCGCCAGCCAGGCCGCGGCCTCGTCGGTGAGCGCCTCGGCGTTGTCGACGATCAGCAGGCCCGGCCCGGTCGGCGCGGCCAGCAGTTCGCCGACCCGGGCGGCGGCGGTGGCCGGGGCGGCGGCGCCCGCGGCCGGGGCGGGTGTCCGGCCGGTCTGCTGCCCGGCCGCCGCCAGGATCGCGGCGGCCAACTCCTCGCCGGTGACGGTCTTTTCACGCGGCAGGCGCACCTCGAGTCCGCTGCCGGCGCGGGCGCGGACCTGCCCGATCAGGACGCTCTTGCCGAATCCCCCGCCCGCCTCGATGAGGACCGAGTGCCGCGCGCTGAGTATCTCCTCCACCAGGCGCTGACGCGAGACCAATGGCATTCGAGCCATACGAGGCTCTCCCCCTTATGCCAGCTGGAACCGGTCCGATACCGGTCTTGTGCCGGCTGGACCGGTCCCCCCCAGGACCTCAGCAGCACGGTCATGCCAGATTAGTCCAACTGTACGCGCTGTACGCTGAGAGGTCGTTTTCTCCCGGTGTTTGATCCCGTGACGCGGTGTTGGTCCGGTGATGCCGCCTCGCGCCCGGGGGCGGTGGTGCCGCGGGTGGGGGCGGCGGGCCGTGGTACGCGCAGTGCGCATGGTGCCAGGCTGCCCGGAGCCGTCCGGACCGGTCCCGTCAACTCCCGGCGGGTAGCGGGCAGTTCGCCGCGGCCGGTCGGCCGGTCGGCCGGTCAAGGGGCGCGCTCCAGCAGGAGGCCTGCCGTCCGCGGCCGGGCGCGGCGGGGCGCGGCGGGGTGCTGCGGGGGCGGTCGTCCGCGGCCGGGGGGTGTCACCGGCCGCGGCGCTACGGCGCAGAGCGGGGCGTTGTGGGATCAGACAGGCGCAGGGCCGCTCCCGTCCCGGGGGTCACACCGTGCGCCCCGGCAGGCACCACCGTCCCGACGGCCCCTCAGGTACCGCGGGGGCGGGGCCGGTCCGGCTCAGGGCCGCTCGGCTCCGGTGTGCGAGAGCTGGTGGCCGCTGTCGTGGCGGGCCCCTGGCACCGCCTGCCGGCGGGAGGTGACGTGGCGGCGCCGGGCGTCGCTCATCTGCTCGTCGACGGCCTGGCGGACGACGTCGTGGCGGAACTCGTAGATCGCCGGCCGGTCGGGGTGCTGGGAGCCCGCCACGCTCACCTCGGCGAGGATCCCCACCTTCAGCAGCGCCTCCAGGGCGTCCAGGGCCGCCAGCACGTCCAGGCCGGCGGCGCCCGCCATCGCGTCGAAGGAGACGAACGGGCCGGTGACGGCCGCGACATGGAGCAGCCGGGTGGCGTCCTGGC
This sequence comes from Streptomyces sp. NPDC059003, assembly GCF_042740445.1. Lineage (NCBI taxonomy): Bacteria > Bacillati > Actinomycetota > Actinomycetes > Kitasatosporales > Streptomycetaceae > Streptomyces > Streptomyces sp. NPDC059003. The sequence goes on from NZ_JBHYJH010000060.1 coordinate 30,542, forward strand.
CGATGGCGGCCTGCTTGGCGGCCACCAGGCGGGCGACGGCCGGCGGTACCGCCTCGGTACCGGCCGGGTGCCGCAGCATCTCCAGGAGCATGAACGGGTTTCCGCCGCTGCGGGCGTACGCCTGGCGGCCCGGGTCGGCCTCCGTGACGCCGGTGGCGGTGTCGGCGCCGGCGTCCAGTTCGTGCACGAGCGCCCGGGTGGAGGCGAGGGTGAGGCCGCCCAGAGCCACCTCGCGGGCGTCGCCGGCGTGTTCGAAGGGGAGCATCGCCTCGTCCAGGCCGGCCCGCCGCACGGAGGTCGGCAGGTCGTTCCCGGCCGCGGCGACCACGCACAGCCGGGCGCCGGCGGTGGCGCGCAGCAGGTGCCGCAGCAGCGCCACCGTCTGCGCGTCGGCCCAGTGGGCGTCGTCGATCAGCAGGGCGCAGGGCTCGGCCGCCGCGGCCAGCAGCAGTTCGGTCAGCGCCGCGAACAGGGCGGGCCGCTCGGGCAGTTCGCCCGGCGGGCACGGCCCTTGCCGTGAGGGCAGCAGCCGGTGCAGCACGGTGCGCGCGGCGGGGCTGAGGGCGGCCAGCACGTCGTCGGGCGAGGCGGCGACGTAGCCGTCCAGCGCCTCCACCAGGGGCTGGTAGGGGACCAGCTGGCCCTCGTCGCAGCGGCCGACGAGCAGCAGCCCGCCGGCGGCGGCCATCGCCGCCCCGGCCTCGCGCAGCAGACGCGTCTTGCCGATGCCCGACTCGCCGGTGACCAGGACGAACTGGCGGCGGCCGCGGGCGGCCCTGGCCCAGGCGCCGGCCAGCGCCGCCATCTCGTGCCGGCGCCCCACGAACGGGGCCCGCCGGTCGCCCGTGCCCGCGTCGCCGCCGGGCGCGGCCGGCGCCGAGGAGGGGCCGAGCAGTTCCAGGTAGGCGGCCTCGGTCTCGGGCGAGGGGTCGACGCCCAACTGCTCGGCGAGGTAGCGGCGCAGCCGCTGGTAGACCCGCAGGGCCTCGCCCCGGTTGCCCATGGCCGCGCGCACCGCCATGAGGCAGCGGTGGGAGCTCTCGCGCTCGGGGGCGCGGGCGGTGGCCTCCTCGGCCAGGAGCGCGGCCCGCCCGCGGTCGCCCGCCGCCAGCGCCGCCCGGCTGGCGGTCTCCAGGGCCGTGACCAGGTACTCGGCCAGGCGCCTGCGCTGGGCGGTGACCCAGTCGCCCTCGTGCTCGGACAGCAGCGGGAACCGCAGCCGCTCCGCCGCCCGGGTGGCAAGCCGGTCGGCGACGTCCGCCTGCCCGGCGGTGAGCGCCTCGTGGGCCGCGGCCACCGACCGCGTCGCCTCGTGCACGTCGACCACGACGCCCGCGCCCAGCGTCAGCACGTACCGCCCGCCCCGGTTGACCAGCGCCTGCTCCGGCTCGGCCTGCAGCGGCCCCACGAACGCCCGCAGCCGGCTGACCAGCGTGCGCAGGGCCGAGGTCCAGGTGGGCGGGAGCTCTCCCGGCCAGATGACGTCGGCCAGTTCGTCGCGCGTGACCCCCTCGGGGCCGGCCAGGACCAGGCGGGCGAACGCCACCCGGGCCTGTGCGCTCTGCAGGTGCTGCACGGTGCCGGCCCGCCGCACGGCCATCGGCCCCAGGATCTCGATCTCGGCGTCCATGAACATCCCCGTCCCCCTGAAAGTGCCTGTGTGGTGGCCAGAATCCGACGCGGCGGTACCACCAAAGGGCCGGGGCCGGGTGCCGGGGCGCGGGACCGCGCTGGTACCGCCGCGGTGCCCCGCGCCGGGCACGCCGCCCGGCGGAGCGGGGGCTTGCGACGCGCTTGCACCGGCACTCGTACGGTCCGGCCGAAAGGCTGTTCACGATGATCAGGAGCAGGAGTACGCCATGCAGCTTCCCACGCTCGAGGTGTCCGCCGACCGGCTGATGGCCGTGAGCCGGGTCAAGGAGTTCGACCCGGACGCGCCGCTGACCACCTCCGGGGTCGACTCGCTCGACCTCATGGAGTGGGTCTACGACATGCAGGAGCGCTACCCGGACCTGGGGGTGGACGAGTCGATCGTCGAGAGCATCGACGACACCGTCACCTTCCGGGGCATCCACCAGCAGTTGCTGGCCGCCCGCAACGCCGTCCCGGCCGCCACCGCGGCCGGCGAGCAGTGACCGCGGAGGCGAAGGTGGCGGGCATCGGCATCATCGGGTGGGGCCGCTACCTGCCCGAGGGACGGCTCACCAACACCGAACTCGCCGCCCGGTTCGGCGTGGACGAGGACTGGATCGTGCAGCGCACCGGCATCCGCGAGCGGCGCGTGGTCGCTCCGGGCGAGACCACCGCCTCGCTGGCCGTCGAGGCCGGCCGGCGGGCGCTCAAGCAGGCCGGGCTGCGGCCCGATGAGATCTCCCACCTCATCCTCGCCTCGGGCACGCCCGAGCAGCTGTCGCCGGCCACGTCCGCCTTCGTACAGCGCGAACTGGGCACGGCGGGCGGCGCCCACGACGTGAACGCCGAGTGCGCCGGCTTCGCCTACGGCTTCGTGGTCGCCGCCGGGCTCATGGCGATCGACCCCCGCCCGATCCTGCTGATCGGCACCGACACCCACTCCCTCGTCGTCAACCCCGAGGACCGGGACCTGGGCGTGCTGATCGGCGACGGCGCCGGGGCGGTCGTCCTTGCACCCCACGACCGCAGCTGGCTCAAGGGGTGGGACATGGGGTGCGACGGCACCAAGGTCGACAGCCTGAAGATCCCGGCCGGCGGCAGCAGGCTGCCGGCGAGCGAGGCGACGCTGCGCGCCGGGCAGCACTACGCGCAGATCAAGGGCAACGAGATCTACCTGAACGCCGTCCGCTTCACCGTGGGTTCGCTCAAACGCACCCTCGACGCGGCCCGCCTTCAGCCCGGCGACATCGACCACCTGCTGCCGCACCAGGCGAACATGCGCATCATCGACTCGATCCTCGAGCGCAGCCGGCTGCCCCGGGAACGTTTGATCACCAACATCGAGTACTACGGCAACACGGGGGCGGCGTCGATGCCGATCGCCCTGGCCGAAGCGCTCGACGCCGGGCGCATCCAGCGCGGCGAGCGCGTGCTGTTCGCGGCGTTCGGGGCCGGCATGGTGTGGCTCACCGCGCTGATCGAATGGGGTGCGGGCGAGCCGGTTCGGTGGCCGTCATGACCGGCCCCGCCAACAACGCCGACAGCACCGGCAGCACCGGCCTGGGCCTTGCCCCGCGGCCGGACAAGCCCGTCGCCCTGGTGACCGGCGCGTCCGGGGGCTTCGGCGCCGCCGTGGCCCTCGAACTCGACCGGCTCGGGTGCCGCGTCGCGCTCCACTACCACCGCGCCGAGGAGGGCGCCCGCGAGGTCAGCGAGCGCCTGGCCAACCAATCGGCCGTCGTCCAGGCCGACGTGGGCAGCTGGGAGGAGGTCAGCGCCCTGCATGCCCAAGTCACCCGGGAACTGGGCGAGATCGACATCCTCGTCAGCAACGCGGCCGTCCGCAAGGACGCCCTGATGATGAGCCAGTCGCCCCAGGTGTGGGGCGAGACCGTCCGGACGAACCTGATGGGCACCTTCCACGTGTGCCGGGCGGTGCTGCCGTCCATGGTCAAGCGGCGGTGGGGGCGGATCATCAACGTGGTGTCGCCCTCGGCCCTGGTCGCCACCTCCGGCCAGACGGCCTACGCCGCCTCCAAGTCCGGGGTGATCGCGCTCACCCGCACCCTGGCCACCGAGTGCGGCCGGCGCGGGGTGACGGTCAACGCCGTCTCACCGGGGTTCATGGAGACGCGGATGACGGCGAACGCCACCGAGAAGTTCCGCCACACCCTCGCCGCCAACCTGCCCGTGCCCCGCCTGACCACCCCCGAGGAGGTCGCCCCCGCCATCAAGGTCTTCCTGGACAACGACTACATCACCGGACAGGTCCTCAGCGTCGACGGCGGGATCTCCCTCACCTGAGACACCCCCGTACCACGGCAGAACACGCAAGAACGCAGAACACGCAAGGAACACAGCAGGACCCGGCAGGCCCCGGCAACGCCCGGCAGGGCCCGGAGAACACGGGAGGACAGCGGCATGACGCTCCCCGACACCGCCCGCGGTGCGCCCCGGCTGCTGTGCTGGGCCGGGGCGGACGCGGCCGGTGAACGCGCCGCCCGTGCCCGGGTCGCCGGCGCCCTGCGCACCGGGGCGCCACTGCCTGGTCCGGGTGCGGGGCCGGTGCGGGCCGCGGTGGTCACCACCGCGGCCCGCGCCGTGGAGGACGTCGCGGCCGCCGCGGTGCACCGCGTTGCGGCCGGCGGGCCGCGGCCCGTCGCCCTGCTGCTGCCCGGCCAGGGCTCCCAGCACCCGGGGATGGCGGTGGGGCTGTACCGGGGCGAGCCCGTCTTCCGTGCGGCCGTCGAGGAGGTCCTTGGCAGGTGGGGGGCCGAGGGCGCGGCGATCCGCGCCGACTGGCTGGCCACCGCCACCGCCGCTGGTACCGGCACCGGCACCGGCGTACCGATCGACGACCAGCGCCGTGCCCAGCCGCTGCTGTTCGCCGTCGACTACGCCCTGGGCCGGCTGCTGCTGAGCTGGGGGATCACGCCCGCCGAGGCGCTGGGGCACAGCGCGGGCGAGGTCGCGGCGGCCACCCTGGCCGGGGTGTTCACCGTCGCGGAGGCCGCCGCCCTGGTGCGCGGCCGGGTGCGTGCCGCCGCCATCGCCTCGGTCCCGCCCGGCGGGATGCTCGCCGTGTTCGCGTCCGCCGACGAGCTCGGCCCCTACCTGTCCGGGCAGGTCGCGGTGGCGGCCGTGAACGCCGCCCGGCGCACGATGCTGGCCGGGCCGAGCGCCCAACTGGCCGCCGTGGCAGGCCGCCTCACCCGTGCCGGGGTGCGGCTGCGGCCGGTGGCGGCCACCACCCCCTTCCACAGCCCGGCGATGGCACCGGCCGTCGCGGCGGCCGAGCCGGCGTTCGCCGCCACCCCCCGCCCGGCCCGCTTCCCCGTCCGCTCCGGCTACACCGGGCAGTTGCTCACCGCCCGCCAGGCGGGCTCCGCGCGGTTCTGGGCCCGCCAGCTGGCCGACACCGTCCACTTCGGGCCCGCGCTGACCGCGCTGCTCGACGGCGGGGACCGGCTGCTCGTCGAGTGCGGACCGGGCCGCGTCCTGTCCCATCTCGCCCAGCGCCAGCACGCGGTGCGCGCCGGGCGCAGCACGGTGGTGTCCCTGCTGCCGGGCGGCCGGTGCGATCGCCGTGCGGTCCTCGACGTGGCCGCGGCCCTGTGGTGCGAGGGCCACGATGTCCTGCCCGGCGCCGGCTCCGCCGCCGGGGAGCATGCGCGCCGGTGAGACGCGCCCGGTCCGGTGAGACGCATCCGATCCGGTGAGACGCGCCCGGTGCGGCGGGCCCGGCCCCGGGTCAGGTTCCGTGCCGGCGGAGGGCGGCCTGGCCGGTGAGACGGCGGGCCACCAGGCCGAGCACCGCGAGGCGGATCACGGCCCCGGCCCCCAGGTGCGCGCGGGCGCAGGCCCTGACGGTCCCCGCGTCCCGCCCGCACGCCGACACCTCGCCCCCGCGGCCCCCGCGGCCCTCCTGCGCCGGGACCAGGCGCCGCAGCAGACCGGTCAGCTGCTCGAACACACCGTCCTGCTGCCAGGCGGCGAAGTAGCCGTAGACGGTGCGCCAGTGCGGGAAGTCATGCGGCAGATAGCGCCACGGGATGCCGGTGCGGTCCACGTAGAGCACCGCGTTCATGAGGCAGCGCAGATCGTGCCGGGGCGGGCGGCCGATCGCCAGGCCCCGGCCGCGGCGCTCGGCCCGCCAGGCGCTCAGCACCGGTTCGACCAGCTCCCAGCGCGCATCGGAGAGGTCACTGGGGTAGCCGCCGCGCGCAGTCATGTCTTCGATGTACCCCGCTGTACCCCGCGGCGAGCGGCCCGGCCGGCAGCCGAACCCCGTAACTCCCCCTCTGCCCCTGGCCCCTCTGCCTCCTGGCTCTCCTGGCTTCCCCTGCGGCGGGTGTGCCCCGCGCGGGGCGGGCTTGCGCTCTGTTTGCGAGGGCGGGCGTACCAACGAGGCATGCATACCGAGCTCACACGCCGGAAGGCGCTGTCCGGCCTGATTGCCGGAGCCGGCGCGGCGGTCCTGGGATGGAACACCCATGCCCGAGCATGGGCCACCGCCCCCGGTCCGACGTCAGGCATCCAGCAGATCCCCGCCCTCGACGGCACGCTCGTCGTCCCCGCCCCGTCGGCGTTCACCGAGGACTTCGGCCACCTGATCACGCGAAAGCCCCAGGCCGTCCTGACCCCCGGTTCGGTGAACGACATCCAAAAGGTCGTGCGCTACGCCCGCGAGAACCGCATCCCCGTGGCCGTCAACGGCCAGAGCGGAACCGGGGCCACCGACCGCGAGTCGCACTCCCACCACGGGCAGGCCCTGGTCGAGGGCGGCGTCGCCATCGACCCCAAACCGCTCGGCGCCATCCACAGCATCGCCCGGGGCCTCGCCGACGTCGACGCCGGCGTCACCTGGTCGACGCTGGTGCTGCGGGCCCTGGAGTCCGGCCAGACACTGCCCGTCTACAACGACTTCGCCCATCTGTCGATCGGCGGCACGCTGAGCGTCGGCGGCCTGGGCGGCACCAGCCAGCGCTACGGCTCGCAGGCCGACAACGTGGAGTGGCTCAAGGTGGTCACGGGCACCGGCGAGCTGGTCACCTGCTCCCGCGACCGCAACCCCGCCCTGTTCGAGGCGGTCCTCGTCGGCGCCGGGCAGTTCGGCATCATCGTGCGGGCCGGCATCAAGCTGATCCCGGCCAAGACCCGGGCCCGCTCACTGGAGTTCACCTACACCGACCGGGCGGCCTTCCTGCGCGACTCGGTGGCCGTCATGCGGGCCGGCGTGGCCGGCGACCAGAACGGCTACGCCGAGCCCAAGCCCGGCGGCGGCTGGACCTACCGCCTGGCCCTCGGCCTGTTCTACTCCGCGCCCGAGCAGCCCGACGTCGCCGCCGTGCAGGCCGTGCTCTCGCCCCAGGCCAGTGCGGGACCGACGGGCGACCTGTCCCTGCGCGACTGGCTGCTGCGCTTCGACCCGGACTGGGAGGCCCTCAAGGCCGCCGGGTTCTGGGGCGCCAAGAAGCCCTGGCTGATGATGTTCGTCGGCGCCGAGAACACCCCGGCCTACCTCGACACCGTGCTCGGCGAACTGACGGCCACCCAGATGGGGGCCGGCCCGGTGCGGATCTCACCGATGGACGACCGGCGCCTGACCCGGCCCGGCTTCATGCTGCCCCGGCGCCGGACGAACGAGTTCTTCGAGGTCAGCCTCATCCGCTTCCCGGCCCCCAACCACCCCGACGTCCCCGGCCTGCTGGCGCAGAACCGCCGCTTCTACGACCGGGCCGTCGACCTCGGCGCCAAGCGCTACCTCGTCGGCGCGGTGCCCTCGATGACCCGCGGCGACTGGCAGGCCCACTACGGGTCGCGCTGGAGCCGCCTGCGCGCCCTCAAACGCCGCTACGACCCGGCCGGGATCCTCACCCCCGGCCAGGGCATCTTCGGCTGATGCGCCCCCAGCCCGCCCCGCCCTCCCACACCAAGGAGATTCCCGCCATGCCGGCACAACGCCCCGAAGACCTCCCCGGCCTCATCGCCGCGGCCTTCAACGCAGGCGACCCGCAAGCCATGCTCGACCTGTACGAGCCCGACGGCATCCTCGTCACGCCGCCGGACGGCGCCCAGAAGGCGGGGCTCAAGGCCGTCGCCGAGGCCCTGCGGCCGATGTTCGCCGCCATCACGGCCGCCACCATCACCATGACCAGCGCGCTGCGCTCGGGCGACATCGCCATGACGCACGCCGACTGGCACCTGGTGGGCAAGGACGAGGCCGGCGAGCCGCTCGACCTGAGCGGCAAGGGCACCGTGGTCTCGCGCCGGCAGCCGGACGGCACCTGGCGGATCGTCTTCGACGATCCGGTCGGGGCCTGAGCGGGCGGGGGCCGGCATGGACTCACAGTTCAGCGTCCGCGTCCAGACGCGGGGCTACGAACTCGACCGGCAGGGCCACCTCAACCAGGCCGTGTACCTGCAGTACGCCGAGCACGCCCGCTGGCAGTTCCTGCACGCCGCCGGCCTCACCCCGGACGTCCTGGGTGCGGCCGGCATCGGCCCGGTGCTGCTCAAGGCCACCGTCCGCTTCCAGCGCGAGCTGCGGGCCGGCGACGAGGTCGACGTGGGCTGCGCCGTCAGCGGGGGGCAGGGCAAGCTCGTGGAGCTCCTGCAGCCCTTCCACACCCCCGACGGCGTCCCCGTCGCCCGCATCGAGGGCGTGATCGGGCTGCTCGACCTGGCCACACGCCGCCTGCTCCCGGAGCCGCGCGCCCTGCTGCGCAAGCTGGCCGCGCAGCCCGACGTGCTCGGCCTCGACACCTGAGACGGGCGGGCAGCGGTGCGGGTCCGGCGGCGACGGCAAGGCGCCGCCGTAAGGCGCCGGGCACGGCCTCCCGGGAACGCGCCACGATGTGGCCGTCCCCGAGCGTGCCCGGCGCCGGAACGGCGGCCAAGATGGTCCCGGCGGGAGCCGCCCGCGCCGGGGCGCCCGGCAGAACTCGGCGGCCCGGCCCGCGACTTCACCACCCGCACCACCCGCACCGCCCGCACTTCCGGTACCGCCCGCACCGCCCGCACTTCCGGTACTGCCCGCACCGCCCGCACTTCCGGTACCGCCTGCCCTTCCGGCACCGCCCGCACAGCCTGCACCGTCTGCACAGCCTGCACCGTCTGCACGGCCCGCACCCACGACAGCGCCGCCACCGGCGTCCGGCACGAAAGGAACGCAGCATGAAGCACCTGCAGACCGGCACGCTGCTCGCCGCCACCCTCTGCACCGCACTGATGGCCGGACTGTTCGCGGCCATGGCCTACGCGGTCATGCCCGGCCTGGCCCGCTCGTCCGACCGCACCCTCATCGAGACGATGCAGGACATCAACATGGCCATCCTCAACCCGGTCTTCATCCTCCCCTTCCTCGGCTCGATCCCCCTGCTCGTGATGGCCGTCGTCCAGGCCCGGCGCACCCCCGGCCGGCCCGCGCTGCCCTGGCTGACCGCCGCGCTGGTGCTCTACCTGGTGGCGTTCCTGGTCACCCTCGTCGGCAACGCCCCCCTGAACGTCCAGCTCGCCGACGCCGGCAACCCCGACCGCATCAAGGACCTGGGCGCGGTCCGCGCGGACTTCGAGACCAAGTGGGTCGTGTGGAACATCGTGCGCGCCCTGCTGCACACCGCCGCCTTCGTCTGCCTGCTCTGGTCGCTGATCGTCTACGGCGCCCACCGGCTGCACGAGAGCCAGAACACCGCGGCCCGGCCCTCCGCCCCGATGTCCATGACCGGCTGATCCGGGCTCCCCGGGGCGGGCCGGGCACGGCGCCTCACACTTTGGCGGGCTGCGTTGTCGTAACTGATGAGACCGACCTTCATCACGTATGACCAGCCTGGAGGCACCATGACTGACACGGTTTCCACGACGTCGTTCACCGACCCGGCGTCCGAGGAGCGGCTGGAGCGGGCGGCCGCCGCGCTGAAGGAGAACAACTTCGGCGTCGAGATCCTCGATGACGCCGCCGCCGCGCGGGCCCGCGTCAGGGAGCTGATCCCCGAGGGCGCCGCGGTGTTCACCGGGGCCAGCGAGACCCTGCGCCTGTCCGGCATCGACGAGGACATCAACAGCAGCGGGCGGTATGAGTCCGTCAAGGCCCGCGGGCTGACCCTGGACCGCGCGACCCAGATGACCGAGATCTGGCAGAGCCTGTCCTGCCCCGACGTCATGGTGGGCAGCGTCGCCGCGGTCACCGAGACCGGCGCCCTGGTGGCCGCCTCGGCCAGCGGCAGCCAGCTGCCGGCCTACGCGGGCGCCTCGCAGAACGTGATCTGGGTCGTCGGCGCGCAGAAGGTGGTGCCCGACGTGAGCGCGGCGCTGCGCCGCGCCGAGGAGCACTGCCTGCCGCTGGAGAACGAGCGCGCCCAGCAGGCCTACGGGGTGCCCAGTTCCCTCAACCGCGTGCTCATCCTCAACAAGGAGCCCCAGCCCGGGCGCGGCACCGTCCTGCTGATCCGCGAGGCGATCGGCTTCTGACGCCGGGGCCGGTCACCGGGCCGGCCGCGCCGCCGGCATCGGCACGAGCACGAGCACGAGGAGGGACGACCATGTCGGGTCTGCAGGGCAAGGCAGTGATCGTGACGGGCGGTTCCGGCGGGCTCGGCGTGGCGATGGCCGCCTGCCTGGTCCGGGGCGGGGCCCAGGTGGTGATCACCGGCAGGGACGGCGAGGCCGGTGAGAAGGCCGCCGCCGAGACCGGCAGTGTGTTCCTGCGCCACGACGTGACCAGCCAGGAGGACTGGCAGGCCGTGGTGGAGGCGACGCTTGAGCGTCACGGCCGGGTGGACGGCCTGGTCAACAACGCCGGGATCGACTCCTGGTCGCTGATCGAGAACGAGAGCGCGGAGCAGTTCGAACGGGTCCTGAAGGTCAATCTGACCGGGGTGTTCCTCGGCCTGAAGGCGGTCATCGCGCCGATGCGGGCGGCCGGCGGCGGCTCGATCGTCACCATCGGCTCCGCCACGGCCCTGAGCGGGCACCCCATGACCTCCGGGTACGGGGCGTCCAAGTGGGCGGCGCGCGGGCTCACCAAGACCGCCGCGGTGGAGCTGGGCCGCTACCGGATCCGGGTGAACTGCATCCACCCCGGCCTGGTGCACACCCCGATGACCGAGGCCCACGGCGTGCGGCCCGGGGAGGGCAACTTCCCGCTGGCCCCGCTGGGCCGGGTCGGCCTGCCGCAGGAGATCGGCGAGGCGGTGTCCTTCCTCATCTCCGATGCGGCCGCGTATGTGACGGGCGCGGACATCAGCGTGGACGGCGGCTGGACGGCCGGCGAGAGCGCCCTGATGCAGCACGCCGGCCCCCCGGCCGACAGCCCGGCCGGCCCTGCGGCCGGCGCTCCCTGACCCGGCCGCGGCGCCGCGTTCACGCCCCGGCCGCGGCGCCGCGTCCGTTCCTCCACCCCCGCCCCGCGCCCGGAGCCCCGCCCCCGTCCGGGGCTCCGGGCGCTCGCTCAGCCCAGCAGGCGGGCCATCTCATCGAGGCGGCGCAGGGTCTCCTCCCGCGGCCGGGCCGGCAGGTTGAAGGTGATCTCGTCCACGCCCGCCTGCGTCAGGGCGGCGACGGCCTGCGGCTCGGGCGCGGCCGCGTGCACCACCACCGGCACCCGCCGCCCGGCGCGCTCGCGCAGCTCGGTGATGGCGGCGGCAAGCGCCTTGGGGTCGGCGGCGTAGGGGAACCAGCCGTCGCCGTACTCCACCACCCTCTGAAACGTTCCCGGCCCCCAGCCGCCGACCAGCACCGGGATCGGGTGCAGCGGCTTGGGCCAGGAGTAGGCCGGGGGGAAGTCCACGTATCTGCCGTGGAATTCGGCCTGTTCCTTGGTCCACAGCTCCCGCATGGCCAGCACGCGCTCGCGCATCAGGGCCATCCGGGTGCGCGGGTTCGTGCCGTGGTCGCGCATCTCCTCGCGGTTCCAGCCGGCCCCGATGCCCAGGACCGTGCGGCCGCCGCTGACCTGGTCCAGGGAGGCCATCTCCTTGGCGAACAGGATCGGGTCGCGCTGCGGGATCAGCGCGATGCCGGTGCCCAGGCGGATCCGCGAGGTGGCCACGGCGGCGGCGGTGAGCGCGACCACCGGGTCGAAGGTGCGGTAGTAGGGCGGGGGCAGCTCGCCCCCGCCGGGGAAGGGGGTCTCCCGGCTGGCCGGGATGTGGCTGTGCTCGGTCACGAACAGCGAGTCGAACCCGCGTTCTTCCAGTGCCGCCCCGAGCGCGTCGGGGGCGATGCCCTCATCGGTCACGAACGTCGATATGCCGAACTGCATCGGCCCGTCCCCTCACCGCTCAGCGGAGTTTGATGGTGGTGGGCAGCGAGGCGAACCCACGGATGTTGGTGGTGTAGACGCGGACGGTGCGGTCCGGGTCGATGTCGTAGTGGCTGATCCGGGCGGCCAGTTCCTCCAGGACGATCCGGGACTCCAGGCGGGCCAGCGGGGCGCCCAGGCAGAAGTGCGGGCCGCCGCCGAAGCTGATCGCGCGCTGGGTGTCGCGGCCCAGGTCGTAGCGTTCGGCGTCGGCGAACACCTGGCTGTCGTGGTTGGCGGCCGCGATCAGCAGCAGGACGCGCGCCCCGGCCGGCATGCGCACGCCGTGCAGGGTCCGCTCCCGGGTGAGCGTGCGCACCAGGTACTGCACGGGCGTGTCGTAGCGCAGGGTCTCCTCGACCCACTGGGTGATCTGCCCGTCGAAGGCGCGGGCGCGCTGGGAGGGGTGGCGCCAGGCCCAGTACCAGGCGTTGCCCAGCAGCCGCAGGCCCGTTTCGTAGCCCGCCGTGACCAGCAGCCCGAGCAGGGCGATGATCTGCTGGTCGGTCAGGGGCGCGCCGTCGACCGAGGCGTGGGCGAGCGTGGTGAGCAGGTCGCTGCCCGGGGTGCGGCGGCGTTCGTCGACCCAGCGCACGTAGTACTGCGCCAGCGCGCCCATCGCCTTGAGGTTCTCCTCGGTGAGGTCCCGGGCGCCCGGCGGGCGGTGGAAGGCGAGGTTGATCAGATGCCGGGCCTGGGCCCGGTCGGCGGCCGGGACCCCGATCAGCTCCGAGATCACATCCATCGGGACCGTGGCCGCCACATCGGTGACGAAGTCGAACGCCTCGCGCTGCAGGGCCGGTTCGAGGTGGGCGCGCACGATGGCGCGGATGCGCGGTTCCAGGCCGGTGATGCGCCGGGCCGGGGTGAACACCTTGGCCACCAGGGCCCGCATCCTGCTGTGATCGGGCGGGTCCATGGCGTTGAACGACATCACCTTGTGCGCGTCGGGCCCCCACACCGCCGAGTCCAGCAGGGGGCCGTTGGCGCTGGAGAAGCCGGCCGGGTCGCGCAGCGCGGCGTCCACGTCCGCGTGCCGCGACAGCGCGTAGATGTCCAGGTCCTGGTTGTGGTGCACGGGCGCGGTCTCCCGCAGCCGCGCATACAGCGGATAGGGGTCGACGTTGAGCTGCTCGTCGTAGGGGTTGTACTGCACTGCCACCCTCCATCGCCTCCACCGTGGTGTTTGGTTCGAAGGTCCCTGCGCCGGTGACGTCTCCTCAGTGATGACAAGACGGCCCGCCGGAATGTGAGGCCGGCTCCCCGGCCTCACATTCCGGGGAGGTGTCTTGTCATACCGGTGAGACCAGCCGCTGTGAGCGCGGCACACACCGGCGTCCGGTGCACCTGCGTGCCGCCCTTGAGCCGCGAAGCCGGCCCATCGCGAAAGGACCGCACATGAACGTGTCCACCGTCCCGGCGAAGGTGCACCACCTCATCGGCGCCTTCACCACCGCCCCCGACGACCGTCTGGATGCGGCCTTCCAGGAGCTGGCCGGCGCGCTGTGGCGGGACGGCGTGGTGACCGGCCTGGCCCACCCGGCCGTGCAGGCGCTCACCGCCCGCTTCGCGGGCCTGGACGACCGCAGGAAGGGATACCTGGCGGTGCTGTTCGGGCTGCTCGCCGAGGCCGAGTACCCGGCCGCCGACGGCCCCGTCACGGCCGTGCTCGGCGAGCACCTGGACACCTATGCCGGCCTGGTGGACGGCCGGGACGCACGCGACCCGCTGTGCCTTGCGCTGTGCTACCTGCTGGCGCACTTCCCCGCCGGCCGCGAGCGCACCCTGGCCGCGGCCGGGCGCGCCGGCCTGGGCGAGGAGGACCACTCGCGCCTGGAGCGGGCGCTGGCCGACCTGGATGCCCAACGGCCGGTCCTGGGCCGGGTGTTCCCCTCGCCGCTGGCCTGGCGCCTTTACGGGGCGGAGGGGGACTTCGACCGGGACCTGCTCGGGAGCATGGCGCCGGAGCAGATCCTGCGCGGCTGGCAGGACGACACCCGCACGGCCTTCGCCGGCCTGGGCATCAAGGCGTACTGGGCGGTGTGCAACTGGGCCTCGCCCGCCGCTACGGCCGTGCCCGCCTTCACGCCGGGCGAGCAGATCCCGCGCGCGCCCGAGACCTCCCCCGGTGCCTTCGCCGCCCATGGCGCGGCGCTGCGCTGCCCGGGCTGCGCGGGCGCGTTCGCCTTCGGCCCGCAGCGGGCGCGGTGCACGGGCTGCGAGGCCACGTACCTGATCGCGTCCGGCATCCTGGACCTGACCAAGTCCGCGGCCGAGGACCAGGTGGACGACTTCAAGTTCACGCTCGCCGAGACGCCCGGTCTTGCCCTGTTCTACGAGGCGCTGGCCCGCCCCAACTTCCTGCGGATCTGCGGCAGCAACTGGGACGACGCGGTGACCCACGACGTCGAGGACGCCTACATCACCCGGCACGTGCGGCCGGTCGACGGCCCCGTCCTCGATCTGGCCGCCGGGGCGGGCCGCTGGACGCGGACGCTTGCGGACACCGTGGGCGCCGAGCGGGTCATCGCGCTCGATTTGAACGGGCCGATGCTCTCGGTGCTGCGCACCCGGCTCACCGGGGTCCCGGCCCTGATGTCCGGCGCCACCTCGCTGCCCTTCAACGACGCGAGCCTGGGCGCGGTGCTGTGCTGGAACGCCCTGCAGGCCTTCCACGACGACGCGCCCGCGGCCATCGCCGAGATCGGGCGGTGCCTGCGCCCCGGCGGCACGTTCACGCTGATGACCTACCGCAACTCCGACGATCCGCTCTACCGTCACTTCGTCGCCTCGCACACCCCCTCGCAGCACGCGGGCGGGCCGCGCCCGTTCGACCTGATCACGCTCAAGCAGTGGCTGGCCGACGCCGGTCTGCAGGTGCGCCAGGAGGAGGGGCCCGGCACCTTCGTGTTCATCACCGCCGAGCGCGTCGGCTGAGCACCGGCCCGCAGGCCCCCCGCAGATCACCCGCGGGGTTACGGTCAGGTCGCCGCGGCAACGCGGGCGCCGGCGCAGCCGGTTGCCGTGGCGCCGGGGTCGAGCAGGCCGATGAGGCCGTCGATGTCCCTGGCCCGCCAGGCCTGCCTGAAGTCCCGGACCAGGCCGGCCCGTTGCCGGGGCAGCAGGGACACAGGGGACCCAGGGGATACGGGGGATACGGGGGATGCGCAGGCCGCGGAGGACGGGGTGGGCGGGGCGGGCGGGGCGGGGCGGGCGGCGCGCAGGCGGCGGCGGGCGGAGGTGGCCAGCTGGCGGCAGGCCGCCGGGGTGCGGCCGAGGATCTGGGCCACTTCGGTGAAGGAGTAGCGGAAGACGTCGTGCAGGACGAAGGCCACGCGTTCGGCCGGGGTCATCGACTCGAGCACGATGAGGAAGGCCGTGCTGACCGATTCCTCGAGGGTGACGTGGTCGGCGGGGTCCATGGCGGCCGGGTCCTGCTGTCCGCTCCACTGGGGGCGGCCGGGCGGCGGCTCGGGCAGCCGCTCGCCCACGTAGGTCACGCGCCGGGCCCGTGCGGAACCGAGCAGGTTCAGGCAGATGCGGCTGGTGACCGTCGTCAGCCAGGCCGCGGGGGAGGTGACGGCGTCCCGGTCGCTGCGGGGCAGCGCGTACCAGCGGGCGTAGGTCTCCTGCACGGCGTCCTCGGCGTCGGCCAGGGAGCCCAGCAGCCGGCAGGCGAGACTGATCAGCCGCCGCTCGCTGGTGAGCACGCTCGGATCGGGCCGGTCGCATCCCGGCTCCGGCTTCGTGGTCATCGTGGTGCCAGCCCCTCCCCCGCACCGCCGTCGCGGGACACGGGCCCAAGACGATCACCCGCCCCTTGGCGGTGCCTTGGCGGCCCCTAGTCGTCCCCCGGGACAGCCCCGGGACATCCCCGGGACGGCCACGGGGCTGCTGCGGGCGGCTGCTCGGCGGCGGGGCGGCGCCAAGTGGCCGCCAAGCGCGGGTCCTTAGCGTCCAACGCCATGACGGCAACTCAGCAATCGCCGCCGGAGCAGGTCCAGGTCCTGATCGTGGGCGCCGGTCCGGCCGGCATGGTGGCCGGCATCACCCTGGCCGGCTACGGCATCGACGTCCTGCTCATCGAGAAGCGGGCCGAGGCGTCCGCGCTGTCGCGCGCCATGCTGATCAGCACCCGGACCATGGAGCTGCTGCGCGGCTGGGGCCTGGAGGCGGCGGTACGCGCCAAGGCCAGTGACGTCGAGGCCTGCACCTACGTCACCGAGTCGCTGGCCGCCGGCACCGGCAGCGAGATGCCGATGGCCATCCCCACCCGCGCCGAGGCGGCCCTGGTCAGCCCGACCCGGCCGGCCTGGGCGCCGCAGGACGACCTGGAGCCGGTCCTGCTCGCCCATCTGCGTACGCTGCCGAGCGCGGCGGTGCGGCTGGGGTGCGAGCTGACCGGGCTGCGCCAGGACGACGAGCGGGTCGCCGCCACCGTCGTCGACCGGTCCACCGGGAGCGCCCGCACCGTCGAGGCGCGCTATGTGATCGGGGCGGACGGGCCGTACAGCACGGTGCGCGAGCAGCTCGGCATCGCCATGAAGGGCCTGGACCACCTGGGCGACTACGAGTCGGTCCAGTTCCGGGCGCCGCTGGCGGCCGTGATCGGGGAGAAGGAGCGCGCCCCGGCCGTCTACATGATCACCCGGCCGGACGCGGCCGGTTTCCTCAGCCGCCGCGGCCAGGCGGACCGGTGGAGCTTCGCGCGGGGGCGCGCGCCGGGCCAGGCGGCGCTGGCCGACCTCGGCGAGGACGAGCTGGCCCATCTGTTGGCCCGCGCCGCGGGCGTCGAGGCGCTGCAGCCGCGGATCGAGCGGTTCAGCAGCTTCGCGCTGGCCGCGATGCTCGCCGAGCGCTACCGCCAGGGCCGCGGCTTCGTGATCGGCGATGCGGCCCACCGGATGACGCCGCGGGGCGGCACCGGCATGAACACCGCCGTCCAGGACGCCTTCGACATCGGCTGGAAACTGGCCTGGGTGCTGCGGGGGTGGGCGCCGGAGGGCCTGCTGGACTCCTACGAGCGCGAGCGCCGCCCCGTCGGCAGCCACAACGTGGACTTCTCCGCCGCTCCGCCCACCGCGCCCGCCACCGCCGCCGAAACCCTGCCCTGGGACCTCAACGGGCGCCTGGCCCACCACTGGCTCGCGGAGCCCGACGGCGCTGTGCCGCCGGCCCCGGCGCGCTCCACCGTGGACCTGGCCGGCGAGGGGCTCACCCTGCTCGCCGGGCCCGCGGGGCAGCGCTGGGCCAAGGACGGGGCGCTGGAGGTGGGGCCGGTGCCCCTGGCCGTCCACCTCCTGGACCCGGCCAGCGCCGACGCGCTGGGCCTTGCGGCGGGCGGGGCGCTGCTGATGCGCCCCGACTGCCGGGAGATCGGGCGCTGGCCGCACTACGACGAGGCCGACCCGCCGCGGGTGGCGTCCCTGGCCCCCACCGCGCCCCCGCCGCCCGCCGGCTGAACACCGGCTCAGCACCGGCTCAGTACCGGCTCAGTACTGGCCAAGACGGCCCGCCCGGGCGGGGCTTGCGTTCCGGCGCCGCGGCGCCCCGGCGCAGCCCGTCCGCCCACCCCGCCCACGCGCCCACACGAAAGGCTCCTCATGGCCCAGTCCGACTTTCCGGCTCTGACCCCCAGCGCCACCGACTTCACCAAGGACGGCAGCATCTACCTCGCGGCCGCGGCCACCGAACTGCCGCCCGCCATACCGGTCGAGGACTTGGTGCTCGAGGGCCGGTATCCCAAGGAGAACGCCGACACCGCCGGATACCGTGCCATCACCATCGCGGACGAGTCGGCCACCCTCGTCGGCCTCGCGGCCGCCGCCGCGCAGTCGGCGATCTCCCGCGCGGCCGTGCCGGCCGACGACATCCGCAACCTGATCTTCGTGAGCGTGTTCCCCTACGAGCACCCGAGCCTGTACAACATTCCCGCGGGGCTCGCCGAGACCCTGCGCACGCCGTGCGCCTTCGCCACCCAGATCTCGAACTCGTCCTGTGCCGCCGGGGTCGACTCCCTGGCCCTGGCCGGGCAGCGCCTGCTGCTCACCGACGACCGCGCGGCGCTGGTCGTCGCCGCCGACCTGTGGCGCCAGCCCCATGTGGACCGCTTCGACTCCAACCCGAACTTCGTGTTCTCCGACGGGGCCGCCGCCGTGGTGCTCAGCCGCGAGGCCGGCTACGCCCGGCTGCTGTCCGCGGCGTCCCTGACCGATCCGGTGCTCAGCGGCCTGCACGCGCCCGTGCCCTCCGACCGGACCCCCATCGACATCACCGCGCGCGCCCGGGCGTTCTTCGAGACCCGCATGAGCCCCGAGGACGCCCACGCCCGGCTGCAGTCCGGCCTGACCGCCACCATCGACGCCGCGCTCGGTCTGGCCGACGCCACCCTGGACGACGTGGCCTGCGCGATCCTTCCGGCCGTGGGCAAGGAATTCCTGCAGCGGTATCTCGACATGCTGAAGATACCCAGCTCCCGCACCACCTGGGACCACTACATGACGACGGGTCACATCGGCCCGGGCGACCAGTTCAGCGGGCTGGCGCACCTGATGGACACCGGCCGCTGCAGCAGCGGGGATGTCATTCTCCTGATCGGTGAGGGCATCGGATTCCAGATGAGCGTCGCGGTCCTCAAGGTCCAGTGAGGTCCTGCCCCCGGCGGTGACGGCCGCGGTGCGGGGGCGCCGGGGATGCGCGCGGCGGCCGTACTGCGGCAGGAACGTTTGGTTTCGAGGCCCAAGGAGTGCTCCCGTGCATCTGGCCGTGACCGGATCGATCGCGACCGACCATCTGATGGTGTTTCCCGGGCGGTTCGCCGAGCAGCTGCTCACCGGGCAGCTGGAGCACGTCTCCCTGTCCTTCCTCGCCGACCGGCTCGAGGTGCGCCGCGGCGGCGTCGGGGCCAACATCGCCTTCGGCCTCGGCCGCCTCGGCCACCGTCCGCTGCTGATCGGCGCGGCGGGCCTGGACTTCGCCGAGTACGACAGCTGGCTGCGGGCCGCCGGCGTGGACACCTCCGGCGTCCGCGTCAGCCAGAGCCTGCACACCGCCCGCTTCGTGTGCACCACCGACACCGACCAGAACCAGATCGCCACCTTCTATGCGGGCGCCATGGCCGAGGCCCCCCTCATCGACCTCGCCGCCCTCACCGCCCGCGCGGGCCGGCCCCATCTGGTCCTGGTCGGCGCCGACGACCCCGAGGCCATGGTGCGGCACACCGCTACCGCCCACCGCCTTCGCATCCCCGTGGCCGCCGACCCCTCCCAGCAGCTGGCCCGCCTGGAGCGCGAGCAGGCCCGCTGCCTCGTCGACGGGGCGCGGTGGCTGTTCACCAACGCCTACGAGGCCGCGCTCCTGCAAGAGCGCACGGGCTGGCGCGAGCGGGACATCCTGCAGCGGGTGGGCACCTGGATCACCACCCTGGGCGCCAACGGGGTGGTACTGGCCACCCGCGAGGCGCCCCGCCTGGCCGTGCCGGCGGTGCCGGCCGGCGCCGTCGCCGACCCCACGGGCGCCGGGGATGCCTTCCGTGCCGGTTTCCTGGCCGGGCATGCCTGGCAGTGGCCGCCCGAGCAGGCCGCCCAGCTCGGCTGCGCGCTGGCCGTCACCGCGCTGGAGTCGGTCGGCACCCAGGAGTACAAGCTCCTCGCCGCGGAGCTGGTCCCCCGCATCCAGCAGGCCTACGGCCCCCGGGCGGCCGGGGTCATCGAGCCGCGGCTCGCGGGGGCGGCATGAACCGCGCGCCGCACGGCCGGGGCAGCGCTCCGTGTGGGGGAGGCTGCCGGTGACGACGTTCTCCTTCGAGTTCTTCCCGCCCAAGACCGCCAAGGGCGAGCACAGCCTGTGGCGGGCGATCCGGCGCATCGAGCCGCTGCGGCCCGACTTCGTGTCCGTCACCTACGGCGCGGGCGGCTCCTCACGGGACCGGACGGTCGCCGTCACCCGGCGGATCGCCGCCGAGACGACGCTGCGCCCGGTGGCCCATCTGACCGCGGTCGGCCACTCGGTGGCCGAGCTGCGCCACATCATCGGCCAGTACGCGGACGCGGGCATCCGGGACGTCCTGGTGCTGCGCGGGGATCCGCCGGGCGACCCGAAGGGCCCCTGGACGCCGCACCCGCAGGGCTTTCGGTACGCCTGTGAGCTGGTCGAACTGGTCCGCTCGCTGGGGGACTTCCGGATCGGGGTCGCCGCCTTTCCCGAGCGGCATCCGCGCTCGCGCACCTGGGAGGAGGACATCGGCCACTTCGTCGCCAAGTGCCGCGCCGGCGCCGACTACGCGATCACGCAGATGTTCTTCCGGGTGGAGGACTACCTGCGGCTGCGCGACCGGGTCGCGGCGGCCGGCTGCGACATCCCGATCATCCCGGAGATCATGCCCGCCACCGGGCACCGGCAGATCGCCCGCTTCGCCGAACTGTCCGACGCCACCTTCCCCGCCGATCTCGCCGACCGCCTGTACGCGGCACGCGAGGATGCCGGGGCCGGTCATCGCA
>NZ_JBHYJH010000061.1:0-50350 GCF_042740445.1 Streptomyces sp. NPDC059003
GTCTGGGGCGGAGCCCCAGTTCGGGAAGGGGCGGGTCAGGGGCGCCCCCGCGAGGCCCCCGCCAGGCCACCCCACTACCCTCACCCCCCATGACCACCCAAGACGCCCCTCCCCGCCTGACCCGGCTCACCTTCCACGGCCCCCTGTCCGAGGCACGAGCCACCCGCATCGTGGAACGAACAGCCGAACCCCTCCGCACCAGACCCCCCGGCCAGGCCACCGTCCTGGATCTCGGCTGCGGCTGGGGCGAGTTGACCCTGCGCATCCTCGAGGCGGCCCCCACGGCCACCGCGATCGGCGTGGACCTGAACGAGGAGGACCTGGCCCGCGGCCGGGCCGCGGCGCGGGAGCGGGGACTCGCGGACCGCGTGGAGTTCGTGGCCGAGTCCGCGACGGACACACGGCGCGGCCCCGCCGACGTCGTCCTGTGCCTCGGCTCCGCCCAGGCCCTGCGCGCGGCCGACGCCGAACCCCCGCACACCGCGGAGGCGTTGCGCGCCCTGCGCACCCTGGTGCGGCCCGGCGGCCGCGTCCTGCTCGGCGAGGGCTTCTGGCAGCGCACGCCCACGGCGGCGGAGCTGGCCGCGATGTGGCCGGGGGCCCGGGAGGACGAGCACCTGTACCTCGGGGACCTGGCGGACGCGGCGGTCGACGCGGGCTTCAGGCCGCTGTGGGTGGAGACGGCGAGCCAGGAGGAGTGGGAGGAGTTCGAGTCCGCGTACCGCGCCGACACCGAAGAGTGGCTGGCCGCGCACGCGACGCACCCCGCGGCGGCGGAGGTCCGCGAGCGCGCCGACCGCCACCGGTCGGCCTGGCTGCGCGGCTACCGTCGCGTCCTCGGCCTCGCCTATCTGACGCTGGTGCCGGTCGACTGAGCCCACCGAGCCGGACGGGCCGCCCACGGCCCGTCCGGCGCCTGTGCGTACGGCCGGAGGACGGCCGTCACAGGGCGGCCGTCACAGGGCGGCCGTCAGAAGACGAACGGCCCCGGCTTCTGCTCCGACGTCGCGTTGCACGTCACCGTGATGCCGAAGACGACGATCTTCAGGGACGTGGCGGAGAGCCGGTCGCCCGACGCGACGGTGCCGTTCATGGGGCCCGTGGAGACGGGGCTGCCCGCGGGGATCGCCGGGTTGGCGTTGCCGGTGAACGTGGTGGTGCCGGTGCCGTTCTTGGTGAGCGTGAGAGTGGAGTTGACCGCGCCCGCGCCGACGTCCACCGGGGCGGTGATCGCGGACGTGGAGACCTCTATGGTCGCGCTCGTGCCGTTCTGGGTGGCCGTGAGCTTCGCCGAGCCCGAGCCGAACGAGCCGCACTCGAAGTCGATGGTCGCCTCCTGCGGGTCCACGGCGCCCGCGGCGGGCGCGAGGACGAGTGCGACCGCGGCGAGTGCGCCGGTCCCGAGTGCCGAACACAGGGTGAATCTGCCATGCCTCATGGGGTGGCCTGCCTTCGATGGGGGGAGTGTGGGGTGCCGCCTCGCCGAACACGCCCCGGCGCCACGGAGGCTGACGGTGCGTCAGCGATGCGGGTCGGTGGCATTGAGACACAGCCCGCCGGCACCCACAAGGCACACCTTCATGATTTTTGTCATGTCACGACCAAAACCGGTCGTGCCACGGCCCCTCGGCCGCCGCATGCCCATGAACCGGCGTGAACGGGCCCCTTATCGAAAGCGTCGCTCCGGTGAACGGTTACCATCACGGACACCACCGCCGTGATCCGACCATCCGACCAGGGGGCCACCATGTCCGAACCGCGCCTGGGTGTGGCCATCGTGACCATGGGCAACCGTCCGAAGGACGTCGACGCCCTCCTGGAGTCCGTGGCCAAGCAGGACGTCCCGCCCGCCCGCGTGGTCATCGTGGGCAACGGCACCGAGCTGCCGGACTTCCCCGCCTACCCCGGCGAGGTCACCGCGATCGAGCTCGACGAGAACCTCGGCTGCCCCGGCGGCCGCAACGTCGCCCTCGCCCGCCTGCGCGAGTTCGGCGACGTGGACGTGGCGATCGAGCTCGACGACGACGGCCTCCTCGTCGCCCCCGACGTGTTCCGCACCGTCCGCGACCTGTTCGCGGGCGACCCGCGCCTCGGCATCGTCGGCTTCCGCATCGCCGACGAGCTCGGCGAGACCCAGCGCCGCCACGTGCCGCGCCTGCGCGCCAAGGACCCGATGCGCCGCGGCCTCGTCACGTCGTTCCTCGGCGGCGGCCACGCCTTCTCCATGGACATGCTGGCGCAGACCGGCGACTGGCCCGCCGACTTCTTCTTCACGCACGAGGAGACCGACCTGGCCTGGCGCGCGCTCGACGCCGGCTGGAAGGTCCTGTACGAGCCCGCCCTGCTGCTCCAGCACCCGAAGACGTCCCCGGCCCGGCACGCCGTCTACTACCGCATGACGGCCCGCAACCGCGTCTGGCTGGCCCGGCGCCGCCTGCCGCTCCCCCTCGTCCCCGTCTACCTCGCCGTGTGGACGCTGCTCACCCTCGCCCGCACGAGGTCCGCGGGCGGCCTGCGCGCCTGGGCGGGCGGCTTCGTCGAGGGGCTTCGGACGTCGGGCGGCGAGCGCAGGCCGATGCGCTGGCGCACGGTGTGGCTGATGACGAAGCTCGGGCGCCCGCCCCTCATCTGACCGGCGCCCCTCGTCCAGTGGCCCTCGTCCGACGG
This sequence comes from Streptomyces sp. NPDC059003, assembly GCF_042740445.1. NCBI lineage: Bacteria > Bacillati > Actinomycetota > Actinomycetes > Kitasatosporales > Streptomycetaceae > Streptomyces > Streptomyces sp. NPDC059003. Next base: position 2,668 of record NZ_JBHYJH010000061.1, read on the forward strand.
GCCCCGCGGCGGCTACGGCAGGAACGCCCACACGAACGCCGCGACGATCGGCAGGACCAGGACGTCGGTCCACTCCACCCGGAAGCGGCGCCGCGCCCCCTCCCCCGCCACCGCCTCCGGAGCGCGCCGCACCGCGTGCCGCAGCTCCCGCCGCGCACCCTGTGCCCGGCGCCCGTCGAACACCGACCGCGTCATCGCCCACGGCAGCACCGTGCCGAGCCCCTCGACGCCCAGCGCCCCGCCCCGCCCCGCCCGGCCGAGCAGCCGTACGTCGGCCAGGGACGCCTCGTACACGAAGAACGGGTTGCGGACCACGAGCCGCCGCTCGTCCCACGCCACGTACGGCGTGAGACCGGTCCGGACGAGGACCCAGGTCACGCCGCACGGCAGGGCGAGGGCCAGGACGACGTCCCAGGCGTCGCGCGGCCCCTCGCCGGCCCCGAAGAGGAACTGGACGGCGACCGCCGCCATCAGCGCCACGATCGCCCACGAGGCCCGCCGGACGGGCCTGTTGCAGTAGTGCACGGTCTGGTTCGTCTCCTTCTTCCGGTCGCCCGGCGGGGGTGCCGCGTCCACGGCACGGCACCCCCTGAAACGGGCGGACCACTTGGCTAGCAGTACCGCATCTTCCAGCTCATGCCGCAGGTCAGCGTGCCGGTCCACGCGTTGCCCGCGTAGTTCCAGGCCGTCCTGCGGTACGAGAACCGCTTGGCGTGGCGGCCCCGGCCCGCGGCGCGCTTGCCGCCCCGGGCGAAGCCCTTGCTGGACTTCCACCAGGAGCCCGCGGCGAAGCGGCCCGCGCCGACGCCGACGGCCGTCCAGGCGGCGCCCTTCGCCGTCGACTTCCAGTACTTCTTCGTCCGCCAGCGGCCGCCGCGGCCGTCGGCGAAGGACGTCGCCGCGAACACCGCGACGCTCGCGACCGCGCAGGTGCCCGCCGAGGCGACGATGCACGCGGCCGTCGCGCCGTACCCGGCGTAGGTCCGCCAGTTCTTACGGACGTTCCTGCCCACGCGCCTGATGCCGCGCTTGATCTTCTTCCACCACTTGCCGTCCAGGTCGTAGCGGTTGACGGGGTCGCCGCCCACGTACTCGTAGGCGTTGTTGCCGCCGCCGTAGACCGGGTCGACGGACAGGAAGCGGCCCGTCGCCGCGTTGTACAGGCGCACGCCCATCAACGTCAGACCGGTGAGGGTCTCGGCGGAGCGCTGCTTGCCGCCCAGCCAGCCGTAGCGGGCCGGGGCCTGCCCCGCGCGCGGGCTGCCGTACTCGTCGGAGTCGAGCGCGACCGCCGCCTGCCCCTTGTCCAGGGGCAGTTGCAGCGCCACGTCGCCGTGGACCGTGGTGAGCTGCAGGACGGTGTCCCCGCTCTTGCCGGTGGTCGCGGCGAGGTCGCCGGAGGCCGAGTCGACCATGCGGGTCAGCGCGCCGGACGCGGTGTCCTCCACGGTCCAGCGGGGGTTGTCGCCGTCGCTGTCGTAGTGGTTGACCTTCGACTGCTCCTTCGTCCAGGCGGACCCGGAGCCGGACTCGACCGTCCAGGAGCGGAACCGCAGGGCGGCGTCCAGCTGCCAGGTCTGCCGCTTGCCGCCCTCGGTCTGCCGGTGCACCAGGTCGTTGGCGTAGTAGCCGAGGCTGCCGTTGCCGGGGGCCGCGGTGGTGCGGCCGAAGGCGTCGTAGGCGTAACCCGGGTCGACGATCCGGTCGGCGCTGTCGTAGGTGTGCTTGGCGGTGGCGCCTCCCGAGGTGGGGCAGTCCGCGCCGGGCGTGCCGGTCGCGGTGGTGAGCGAGGTGCGGTTGGCGCGCGCGTCGAAGCCGTAGGAGCGGCGCGTGCACACCGTGTCCGCGGTGTCCTCGACCGTGGTCAGACGGCCCGTGGCGTCGTACTTGTACGCCTGCCCCGACCAGCCCGCGTGGCCGGTGACCTGGCCGTGGACGGACTCGGTGACGGTGTCGGAGTAGACGGTCGTGCCGTCGCTGTCGCGCGTGTACGTGCGGTCCGTGGGCGCGCCGGTGGTGTCCTCGGTCTGCTTGAGGGTGTAGCCGCCGGGCAGCTGCTCGCTCGCCACGGAGCCGTCCGCGTCGTACGTCGCCCGGAACGTGCCCGCCACCGAGTCGGTGGTCTTCGTGGCCAGGCCCCGGGGTTCGGCCGCGGTGTCGTACGTGTACGTCACCGTGGACGGCACCGAGTCGGTCACCTTCACCGGGCGGCCGAGTAGGTCGTACTCGGTGGTGGTGGTGCCGCCGTCGGCGTCGGTGTAGGCGACCTGGCGGCCCAGCTTGTCGTAGGACTTGGTGAGGGTGCCGCCGGTGGGCGACGTGGTCCTCACCGCCTGGCCCGTGGCCGGGTCGTACTCCGTCGTGGACTGAGGGACCTGCTCGCCGGTGCCGCCGGTGACAGCGACCTCGGTCTGGCGGCCCGCGTCGTCGTAGCCGGTGGTGGTCGTGCGGGTCACGCCGTTCGCGGTCTCGGTGACCTTGGCGGGGCTGCCCCACCAGTCGTACTCGGTGGTGGTCGTCGGCAGCTCCTTGGGCTGCGTGCCGCCGCCGGTGATGTCACCGCCGGGCGCGACCGAGCAGACCAGGTCGGCCCACTCGGGGCGGCCCGCGCAGCGTCCGGTGCCGGTCGCCGACCAGTACGTGGTCACGCGGGTGCCCGCGTCGGAGCCGTCCGCGCCGGGCAGCAGCTGCTTGACGACGCGGCCCTGCGCGTCGTACTCGGTCGTCGTGGTGAGCGCGAGCCCGCCCGGGTCCTGGACGGTCCTGCTCGGCTGGCCCTTGGCCCAGTCGAACACGGTCTGCGTGACGCGCCGCTCACCGTGCACGCCCGGGTGTTCACGCACCTCCGCCCCGGTCGTGGCCTTGGTGACCTGGTCCTTGACCTTGGCGGTGCCGTCCGTGGGGCGGCCCGCGTCGTACTCGTTGACGGTCCAGCTGCGCGCGGCCACCGACGTCCCGGCCGGGACGAGCGTGCTGGACCCGGACTTCAGGTCCGCGGTCAGCTCGACCCGGCGCAGCGGGCCGAACTCCTCCAGCTTGCGCGTGCCCGTGCCGTTGTAGACGGAGCGGGTGGCGAGCAGGTCGGCGCGCTCCGCCGACGTGAGCCCGGCCAGGCCCAGGTCGGCCTGGGTCGCACGGTCGTCGGCGGTGAGGCCGAGCGCGACGGCCCGGTTGGCGGCGGACAGCTCCCGGACGGTGTTGGCGAACCGGTCGGACTCGGTGGTGGAGATGTGCCCGCCGGGCGTCGCCGCGTTGACCTCGCGCCCGGACACGCCGAGGTAGTGCACGTCGGCCCGCTTGTAGTCGGCGGCGGTGAGCTGGTCGCCGGAGTGCGCGGACGGCACGGCGTCGGCCGGGAGGACGGCGGCGGCGTCCGTGGGCGCGTCCAGCTGCCCCCACGCCTTCACGTCCGCGGCGCCCAGCTTGTACGGGGCCTTGGCGCCCGTCAGCGGCACGTCGTACACGACGCTGCTGGCCGCGATGCCCTCCGTGGTGCCCGTGGTGCCCTGCTTCAGGCCGGGCCGGGTCGCCTTCAGGAGCATGCCGTCACCGGCGGTGGCGGCGCCGCCCGCCTTGCCGTAGGTGAACGTCCACGGCAGTTCGCCGGGCGGGGTGTACGTGGTGACCCGCCCCGCACTGTCGTACGCGTACGCGGACTTGAGCGCCGGCCTGATCTGCGGGTTCCACGCCTCGCGCAGCCGCCCGGAGGCGTCGTACGCGTAACTCTGCACGGACTTGGCGGTGGCCGCGTCCGCGCCGGGTGCGGTGGACCAGAGGCGGAGCTCCTTCACCCGGCCTTCGTGGTCGCCGAAGGTGTCACCGGAGGCGGTGGTGCGGTCCGCGTACACGAACTCCAGGACCCGGCAGCCCTTCGTCGACGGCGTCGCGGTGCAGGTCGCGGCGGTCGCGGCCGACGTCGGCGCGACGACCCGCCTGGGCCGGGCCAGCTTCTTGCCGTCGACGGTCACCGACTCGGACACGACGGTGGTGGTCGAGTTGGCGAGCCCGTCGAGGAGGGTGCTGGAGACCTGCCAGGTGGTGGCCGCGGAGTCGGTCCGCGTGAACTCGGTGACCGTGCCCTCGGTGTCGGTGAGCGTGAACGCCCCCGTGACACTGCCCTTGAGGGTGAGGTCCTCGGAGCCGGGCTCCGGGATCCACGCGGTCCTGGCCGCGTTGGCGGTGAAGTGGGTCTCCTCGCCGTCGGAGTCGACGACCGCCACGGCCGTCGCGGAGATCTTCCGCAGGTGCGAGAAGTCGGAGTCGGTCAGCTCGGCCGCGGTCCCCGACACCCACTCCTTGCCGAAGATCGGCGCCTGGCTGCCCTCATCGGCCTGCTTGGCGCCCTTGTCGGGGGTGCGCGAGGAGGCGGTGCGGGTCACCGACAGGTCGAACGCCGAGGCGTCCGTGGCGGACAGGGTGTGGTCACCGGTGAGCAGGTTCACCGAGCCGGGGCCCAGGTCGGCCGCCGCGGCACCGCTGGCGCCGCGGTCGACGACCACGGTCATCGGCTCGGTGCTGCCCTCGGCGTCCTTCGGACCGGTGAAGTCGGCCTTGATCTGGACGCTGCCGTCGGGGTCGACGGTGTCCGTGGCGTTCCACACCAGCTGGTCGCTGCGGCCCTTGGTCAGCGCGACGGGCCAGCCGTCGAGCGCGGAGCCGCCCTTCGTGACGTCCTTCGCGGGGATCCGCACCCATGCGTCGGCCTCCGACCGCCGCCACGAGAACGACACCTTGTCGAACTTCTCGCCGTCGGCCTCGGCGGCCAGCGGAAGCCGCCGCGCGGTGCGCTCGCCGTCGGACGGCTGCAGGAACCCGCCGGGTCCCGCGTGGAAGGTGTACTCGACCGCCTCGGACTTGTTGTCCGCCTTGTCCACGGCCCGCACCTGAAGCGTGTGCGTGCCGTCCTTCGGCGGCGTCACGGAGATGCCCTTGGCCGCGCTCGACCCGCCGGTGGGGACCTTCGTCCAGGTCACGCCGTCCAGCGTCCACTCAAGCCAGTTGTGGTCGGCGGACGGCGGCGTCACCGTGAACGTGCCTGCCTTGCCCGCGCCCTTCACCCAGGATCCCGTCGGATAGTCCGTGGACGTGATCTTCGTGGGCGCGGACGGCGCCGAGGTGTCGACCGTGAAGGTCTTCCACGCCGACCAGCCGGTGTTGTAGTGGGAGTCGTCGTACGGCGAGGTGCGGAACTTGTACGTCCTGCCGTGGGCGAGCACCCCGGCGGGCACGGTCACCGACGCGACCTGCCCCGACGGCACCCACTTGGAGACCAGGACGTTGCCGACCTGCTTGTCCGTCGCGGAGTCGAAGATCTGGAAGGTGCCGTTGACCTTGTCGCCGTCGGCGTCGACGAAGGTGTCCCGCAGCGTCGGCGTCAGCGTGTTGACCACATAGGCGCCGCCGTACGAGAAGTAGGGCGGGCCCGCCTCCTGCTTGGTGCCGGTGCGCGGCCGGTAGTTGTACGTGACGGACAGCTTCGGCGGCTTGGTCGCGGCGTTGGCGGAGTTGACCCGCTTCCACTGCGCGACCGCCGACTCGTTCGCGGCCCGCAGACCCATGTGGCCCCGTGCCGCCTTCGCCGACGCCCACTCCTGCACGAGCGAGGTCACGTCGGCGTCGATCCACCCGTCGGGCGCGGCCGTGCACGAAGGGTTGCCGCGCGTCTGCGTCGACGTGGCCTTCTTCGCCGTCCAGTTCGGCTGCGCCGTCCAGCGCGAGGACGTCGACGCGGCCCCGGTGGACCACACCTCCCACGGCTGCGCCTTGCAGTCGGTGTTGTTGCCGGAGTGGAAGTTCCACAGCGACAGCTTGGCGTCGATGACCAGGGCGTCCTGCACGGGCCTGGTGTCCCAGGAGATGAAGGAACGCGCCGTGCGCGGGGTGCCGTTCGCGTTCTTCGTGCCCGGGTTGCCGAAGTCGAGCTCGGTGTCGGTGGACCAGTCCCGCGTCTCGCCCTGCTGCACGTACGTGTCGAAGACGTTCCCGAGCGACGACGTGGACGGGTCCACGGTCACCGGGTACTTCGTCTTCGGGTCGGCGAGGAACTCCGCGTCGGGCGTGACGACGAGGTCGACACCGCCCTTGGCCCGGACGGCCTTCATCTTCACCGGGGCGCGGCGGGTGTGCTCACCGGAGACCGGGTCGACGGTGGCGTCCCACATCACCGGCGCGGGCATCACCGCGGACTTCTTGCTCCTGCGGTCGGTGAACGACAGGCTGCCGTCCTTGTGCGCCTTGACCTTCAGGCCCTCGGCGCGCAGCGGCAGCGTATAGCTGTAGCCCTTCTCCTTCGGCGCGCTCTTGATGTCGACGAACTGCTCGAACCCGGTCCGGGTCGCCTCGACCACGACGTCGCCGCCCGGCACGGCGTTCTCGTACGTGGCGCGCGTGCCGTCGAGCTTCGGCGCGGGCAGGCCGCCCTGCCACTGGAGCGTGATGCGTTCGTCGCCCTCGCCGAGGGTGACCAGGTCGCGGGCCGTGCCCTGCTGCGACATGCGGGTGAGCCGCTTGCCGCCCGGCTTGCCGAGCTCCAGGCCGCGCGGGTGGGCCTTCGGCTCCACCGACCCGTCGGCGTTCTTCACCAGGTGCAGGTCGACGTCCCGCCACTGGCCGGTCTCGTCGTCCTCGAACCGGGTGGGGCCCGCGGTCAGTTCGGTGGTCAGGCTGCCGTTCGGGTTGGCCCAGGTCGTCGAGGTCTCGGTGCGCTCCGAGAGGGCCTCGATGCGCTTGCCCCTGAGCCGGGCGGTGACCCGGGCCGAGGGGATGTCGGCGGCGGCGGTGACCGTGGTCTCCTTCGCCTTGCCGACGCCGGCCCTCTCCTCGGGGGCGGCCGTCGCGCTCTCCGCGCCGTACAGACACGACACGGCCATGAGCAGGGCGAGCCCGGTGGCGATCCCCTTCGGCCCGGGCCCGTCGCCGTACCGGCGGCGTCTTCGGTACCCGGTGTCCTCGGGTACGGGTGCGTGGTCACTGCGGTGGTGCACAGTCTCCCCTTGCTGTGTGCGGGTGTTGTGGTGGTGAGATTTGTGAGCCGTACGAGATGTGTGCGGGCAGCACGGCATCGCCGAACGGCGGTCGTGCGTGCCGTTCGGCCGGGTCCCGCTGGGGGTTACGGTTCGATCAGGCCTGCCCTGATGGCGTACCGGGTCAGGGCGAGCCGGTCGCGCAGGCCGAGCTTGTGCAGCAGGTTCGCGCGGTGCCGCTCCACCGTCTTGGCGCTGATCGTCAGGAGGTCGCCGATCTCCTTGGAGGTGTGGCCCTCGGCGACGAGCTTGAGGATCTCTTCCTCCCGGTCGGTGATGGCCTTGCGCGGCAGCGCCCCGCCCTGGCGCACGAGGTCCAGGTACTTGCGGATCAGCGTGCTCTCCGCCCCCGGGTAGATGAACGGCTCGTTGCGCATGGCGGCGCGGCACGCGGCGACGAGGTCGCGGTCGGCGACGGACTTCAGGACGTACCCGCAGGCCCCCGCGCGCAGCGCCTCGAAGAAGTACTGCTCGTTGTCGTACATCGTCAGGATCAGGATGCGCGGCGGGTCCGGGAGCCGGGACAGCTCGCGGGCGGCCTGGAGTCCGGTGAGGCGGGGCATGGCGACGTCGAGCACCGCGAGGTCGGGCCGCGTCTCCCGGGCGAGCGCGACGGCCTCGGCCCCGTCGCCCGCCTCCGCGACGACGCCCAGATCGCCCTCACCGTCCAGGATCAGCCGCACGCCGCGACGCACGAGGGCGTGGTCGTCGGCGAGCAGGATCCGGGCGGGGGGAGCGGGAGGAGCGGGGGAGGTCATGTGAGGGCTCCTGGGCGGGCGGGGTGGTCGGGGCCGACGGGGACGGGGACGGGGACGGGGACGACGGGGACGCGGAGGCGTACTTCCGTACCGGAACCCGCCGCCCCCACCGTGAGGTCGGCGCCGACCAACAGAGCGCGCTCCCGCATGCCGCGCACCCCCGCACCCTCGACGGCGCCGCGCATGCCGCCGCCCTCGTCACGGACGATCAGCTCGACGACGTCCTCCGTGGACCGCAGTTCGAGGTCGGCGTGGCTGACGCCCGCGTGCCGGGCCGCGTTGGTGAGCGCCTCCTGGGCCACCCGGTAGACGACGAGCTCGGCCTCCTGCCCGAGCCGTGGCGCACCGCCGTCGAACCGGTGCCGGACGACGAGCCCCGACTCGCTGAACTCCCCCGCGAGGGCCCGCAGCCCACTCACCAGACCAAGATCTTCAAGGACCCCCGGCCGCAGCCGCCGGGCGATGCGGCGGATCTCGTCGAGGCTGGCGCGGGTGGTCTCCTGGACGCCGCACAGCTCCTCGCGCAGCGGTTCGGGAGCCTGGTCGGCGGCCCGCTTGACCTGGAGCAGGACGGCGGTGAGGGTCTGCCCGACCTCGTCGTGCAGCTCGCGTGCGACGCGGCGGCGCTCGGCCTCCTGGGCGGAGAGGGCGCGGGCGCTGCTGGTGGCGCGCTCGCTCTCCAGGCGGTCGAGCATGGCGTTGAACGTCCCGATGAGCTGGGCGACCTCGCCCTGGCCCGCGACGGCAGGGCGGGCGCCCGGCCGCAGCAGGTCGGCGGCGGCCATGGCCCGCGAGAGCCGCTGCAGGGGGCCGAGCCCCACGCGCAGCAGGACGATGTTGGCCACCAGCATCGCGGCGACACCGCCGAGCACCACCAGGGCCTCACCGAGCAGCACGGGGCTGGACACGGTCACCAGGGGGCTCAGCAGCAGGAGCGCGGCCACGACGAGGACGACGGCGTTCATCAAGAAGATCCGCCAGAACAGCGACACCCGCACTCCCTCTCTCCGTACAGCACCCCCATCCTCCCGGACCGGACGCACACCACTGTTACCGGGCATGTCCGCACAAAGACCCGCATCAGCGACCGCGACACACATGCCGGGAACAGCCTCGGACCTCACGGACCAGGCGTCCATACGTGCCGACACCCATATCTGCTACCTGCTACCTGCTGTCCGCTGTCTGCCATGTCTGTGCGGCGCGATGAGTTTCGTACGCGGGAGCGGTCCTGGTGATGTCCAGAAGCCGGGTGCCGGCTGGGAACGGCCGGGAACGAAGGAAGCAGGCCACACGATGCGGTTCGCGTTGATGATCTACTGCAAGGCGGAGAGCTGGGGACACCCGGTCTTTCTCCGGACGAAGGAGGCGCAGGCCCTGCCGGAGCCGGAGCGCGACAAGCTGCTCCAGGAGATGAACGAGCTGTTCGCCGAGATCAGCGCGTCCGGCGAACTCGTGGGCGGCGAGGCCCTGCCCGCCCCGACGACCACCCGGACCGTAAGTGTCCGCAACGGCACCACAAGGGTGGCCGACGGCCCACTGGCCCCCTCGTCGGAGGAGCAGCTGGCAGGCTGGTTCATCCTGGACTGCGCCGACCGTGACCGAGCAGAACAGATAGCCGCCCGCCTCCCGGACGCCCCGTTCGGCTTCGTCGAGGTACGACCGCTGCTCAGCGACTCCGGCGAGAACATGTGACACCACCGAGAAACGCCCCCGGCCAGGCAAAGAGCCGGGTCGGGGGGGCGCGGTCGACTAGCCGGAGATCGAGGAGTACGTGGACACGGCGGTGTAGGCGGCTTCGGCTCGGCGTCCCTCTGGGGTGTCGGCCGGTGCGTGGGCGAGGAAGTCGCGGGTGGGGCCGGTGAAGGTGATCGACCCTTCGGTGAGAACGGTGACGCTGTCGGCTTCTTCGGCCAGGTCGGCGACGTCGTGGGTGGACATGAGCACCTGTACCTCGTCGGTGGCGAGGTGGAGGATCAGGTCGCGGAAGACGCGGCGCTGGGTGGGGTCCATTCCGGCGGTGGGTTCGTCGAGGAGCAGGACGCGGGCGTCGTGGACGAGGGCGGAGGCGACGCCGACGCGCCTGAGCTGGCCGCCGGAGAGCTGTTTGGTCTTCACGTCGGCGCGGTCCTTCATCCGGACCCGGCCGAGGGCGGTGTCGGCTGCGGTCCAGGCGTCGGCGCGGCTCATGCCCTTGAGCCAGCCGGTGTAGGCGACTTGCTCACGGGCGGTGAGGCCGGTCATCGCGGTGATCGTCTGCGGCATCCACGCGACCCTGGTCCGGTACTCCCGGGACGTCGAGGACAGGCGGCCCAGGCGTACGGCACCTGTGGTGGGCTGGTTCACGCCGGCGGCGAGCTTCAACAAGGTCGACTTTCCGGCGCCGTTGGGGCCCAGGAGGACGGTGAACCCGTCGGGCGTGGTGTAGGAGAGCCGGTTGAGGATGTGGGGCTTGTTGCGTCCGTACGTGTACGACACGGCGTCGAGTTCAACGGGCATGGGAACGGGGCCTTTCACAGGGAGCGGCGGGCGCGGGTCCGGGCGACCAGGCCGCCGGCGAGGACGAGCAAGCAGAGGCTGAGCGCGGGGATGCTGGACGGGGCGTGCAGGGTCACGACCCAGGGCCAGGGGCGGTGGAAGTCGGCGTAACCGAGGAAGATGATGGCGAACACCCACCCCACCGGAGCCACCGTGGAGGCCTTCGGGTGCACTGCCCCGGCGAGCAGCATGAGCCCGGTGAGGAAGGCGGTGTTGCGGCCGACCATGGTCGCTTCGTCGGAACCGGAGAGTGCCCCGATGATCAGGCCGGCCGCGACCGCGGTCAGCACACAGGCTGTGACCAGCAGTGTGTCCAGACGGCGCACATCGCGCGTGGCCACCGCCTCGGCCTCGACGAGCCGCTGGTCGAGGCTGTGGGCGAGCGTCGAGGTGATCACGAGCGGGACGATCTGCAGGAGGAACACCCGGTTTCCGCCCGCGCTCAGCATGCCGGGGAGCTCGACGGCCCGGTCGTGCGCGACCGCGACGATCAGCGTGAACGCGACCAGGCCCGGCAGGAGCACGGGCAGCAGGCGGCGGGCTTTGAACCACCAGATCACGGCTTCGCTCCCCGGTCGACGAGGCGGCAGGCCTTCGCCTGCTCCTTGTGGAACCACTGGGCCTGCTGCTCGGCGGGGAGCTTCAGGGCGTTGCCCGCGCGTTCCTTCACCTTGGCCAGGACCTGGCGGGGGTTCTCGAACGCGCCGCCGTACTCCGCCCTGCGCCAGGCGAGGTAGGGCCGGTCGGCGTCGATGACGGTGGCGGCCCACAGCATCGCGGCGTCGCGGTTGACGACGTAGTCGGCGGAGGAGGCCTCGTCGAACGAGACCGGGAAGGCGCAGGGGAAGGTGACGCCGGTGCGCAGGACGGCGTAGCGGACGGAGGTCATTCCTCCGCCGAGCTTTCCGGCCTGCCGGGAGAGGGGGAGCCACCACGTGGTGTCCGTCGGCCGCTTCTTGTGCCGGCCGTTCAGCAGACTGTCGGACACGGTGTCGGGCATGCGCACCGGCACGCCCGCGGTGCGGAGTTCGGCCACCGACTTCACGATCTCCCCTCGCACCTGGTCGAGTTTCCCGACCGCGCCGCCGGTCTCAGCCATGCACACGCGCGGGGCGCTGCCGGTGCAGCGCGCGGCGGCGTGTCCCGAGGTGATGGGGCCGTCCGCAATGGCCCACCCCGATGCGACGTCGGCGCACGAAGCCATGACCGCCACGGCCGCGACACCGGCCGCACCGCGTATCGCCCACCGGCTTCCACGCGCCGTGCGGATCCACCACACTGCCACCGCTGCCGCCAGGGCCACGGCGAACAGGAGCGGAAGCAGCAGCGTGGCTGCGCCGTACTCCTCGCCGAACGCAAGGTCCGTGTCCGGCTGGCCCGAGATGTGCCGTGGCCACACCGGGTCGTCGTACTTCACGGTCTCGGCGATCACATAGAACACGGCGACGGCCATCAGCGGGGCGGAGATCATCCGGGGAGTGAGGTGGCCGAGGGCGCAGCCGAGCACGGCGTACGCGCACACGATGGCCATGGCCATGAACAGGGGCGCGAGCGCGGCCGGGGTCGGCGCGAGCCGGGTTTCGATCAGGCGCATCACCACGGGAAGTACGAGCACCAGCCATCCGGCGACGACGACGGGCAGCAGCGTGTGAGCGGCCACGCGATACCGCGACCGACCGGGAGCGAGCTGCCACACCCCGTCCCGCTTCAGCCGCCCGCCCTCCCACACGGCGAGCCCGGCCGTGATGGCGTAGGCGAAGACGTAGAAGTAGGACAGAGCCAACTCGACCTGCTCGGGCGCCCATAGCGGGCCGGCGATGACTTCCTCGTACGAGTCCTCGAGGTGCAGGGCGTAGAAGTAGTAGAAGCCGACGATGCCGAGCCAGATGGGCGCGGTCCACACGGCCGGGGTGGTGCGCAGTCGGGTGCGAAGGTTCAAGGAGACGGGGCCGCTCTGTGAAGAAATGAGGGGAAGCGACGGCTGGTCGTGGCAGTGGACACAGTCCCGGGGGTCCCCCTCCAAGGCAGTGTTCCGGGCACGACAGTGACGCCCGCACCTTGTGGAGGTGACGACCCTGTGCCCGTTCAGTGAAGATCACTTAAGCATGGCGCCAGGTCACTTGCTGTGACTTGGGGCACAACTCCGCGTCGCCAGGCGTCAAAAGTCCGAACCATAGGCACGCAGGTGGAGACGGCTCGCGGAGCGAGCAGGCCTCATAGCTGCCGTTGAGCCGAGAAGAGCCCCTGACCAGGTGGAATACCTGGTCAGGGGCTCTCCCAACGCGGACCGGCAGACGAGTCGGGCTGTACGCCGGGGACTATCACCGCAACGCTATGACCTGCATGAACGCCCCAGAAAGTCGCCTTCATGGCTACTTTGGCGGCTACTTACCCGTCCGGCTTGGCCCTGGACCCACGTTGCGACGTCCGCCGGGCCCAACTCCAGGCATCGCCCGCCCCTCAGGGTAGGGGACGGAAGGGCAGTCGCGCAGGCACCTCGACCCTAACCGCGAGTCCAACATGCGGACAGATCCTGTGACTTGCATCACGCGCATGCAATTTCTCGGCATCCCGAGCACACAATCCCGGACCCCAAGCTGCGCCACGCGAAAGTCCAATCCGGACGAGCAATCGCTTGATCTCGGATTGCGTGACCGAACGTTGACGGATTGGTTTCGATCCACGCCCCGGCAGGCGCCGACGGTGCAAGTCCGGTGGCGCGCTCGACGGCAGGCACTTGCCTCGACCAAGAGCTTGCGGTCGACCCCGGAGAACAGAGGTCGACCTATTCGAATCGGCGAGCGGGCGGAAATGCGGGGCTACATAAGACCACCGAAGTGCGACCGTGCCGGCACTGACGCCCAGGTTGTGTAGCCGCCCTCTTCGCCACGGTACTGCCCGATGTCATCGACCAGCCGTTGCACAAGGAACAGGCCCGGCTCCTCCCCCGGGTCGGGCAACGGCCGACCCATCTCCCCGACCGTGACCAAGACGTGGCCCTCGTCGCGCGAGATTCGGCCCCCCAGGTCGACACTCCCGCGGTGCCGTGCGGTGACATCGACGAGTTCGGTGAGTACTGCGAGTACCTGCTGGGCGAGGGTTTCGGCTTGCGGCAGCTCACCGAGCAGGGCGGGCAGCACCATGGTGGCGAACCGGCGGGAGCTGTGCACCACTTGGGCGGGACTGCGCTCAGGGCCAACGCGGAACTCGAGCGAATTCACCGTGCCGAGAACTCGCGGCTCGGCGCTGCTCCCCCTTGTCGCGGAAGACTCCAGGCTGGAGGCCCAGGGAAGAGGCACTGCGTCGGAGATCGTCATGGCTCGTCCATCACTCCATCGCGTCGGGTGGCCCGAGTTCGGGCACGGCAAGGTCTGGCCCGTCCACCCTGCGGAGCGGTCCCGTGTGTCATTGAGTTAACAGTGACGTAGAGTACTTACGCAAGCCAGACAGTAGCCAGCAAAATCCGCAGCTCACGACGTAGACGAGACGTAGACGCAAGTCGCACTCGCGACGGAGAGTGCAGACTAGAGTGGCGAGGTCATTTCAGACATACGGTGCAGATCGGGCATGGATACCTTGGGAGCGACCATGAGCGCTGGCGAGAGGCATGAGCCACGCACCTTGCAGGAGAAGATCAACTACCTGCTGAAGGAGTCGTTCCCGGACGGAGTCCCGAGCGACCGCGAGTTCTGTCGAATCGTAGAGGCCAAAGGCGGCGCCCTGTCACACAGTTACTTCGGCAAGCTGCGCAAGGGCCAGCTCACCGAGGTCCGGGACGAGACTCTGAAGGCCCTGGGCTTGGGCTTCGACTGCGATTGGCGCTTCTTCAAGCCGGAATCGCAGATCGAGGCGGAAGTTGCTGCCGGTCTCCGCTTTCTGGCCGACAAACGTGCCGGTGGCATCAGTGGAATCGCCGGGCGGGGCATCACCGAAGAAGGAATCTCGCCTGACTTGCTCAACTTCGCCCTTGACCTCGTAGAGAAGGCGCGCCAAGAGGTGCAGGAGCGTCCGGCCGAGACATGACGGATGCATCTTCTGAGCCGTCTCTGGGCGAGGTGCAGGAGCGGTGCAGGGAAGGTCTGGCCGACCTTCCGATCCCCAATCCTTTCTCCGTAGAGCAGTTGCGGATCAATATGGAAAAGGCTCGCGGCCGCCGCATCATCATGCAGCCCATCCCTGACTCATTGATGACCGCGAGCGCGGCGTGCGGGCTGAGGATCAAGGACACCCACTTCAGTGTCGTTCTTTACCGTGAACGTCCGTCGGCCTACTTGACCGAGCACGTCATGTTGCATGAGCTGGTCCACGAGTGGTTGGACCACGGCACCCAGCTTGATGCCGACGAACTCAAGGCGCTGATACCTGTCTTCGGGCCGGATCTGATCAAACGTGTCATGGTCGGTGAGGCCACCGTTCAGGCACGCGCCAACTACCGCACCGTCGAGGAGAAGATCGCCGAGTTCGGCGCCTCCCTCATCCCCCGTATGGCCCGCGACGTACCGAGTGACGACATGCGCGGGCGCCTGGACGACACCCTTTCCCGGCCCGCCGGTGGTAGCGGCTACCGGCCTAGACGTCGCCTTCGTAATCTATTCCGCCGTTCATAATGCAAGGACCCCTGTGCTCGACATAGCTGGCTACTTCGTAGCAGCCCTGATGACCGCTGTCGCCATCTGGCGTTCGATTGGCGGTTCCGATGCCCGCCGGAGATCCCTCTGGGGTTGTTTCCTGGGCTTCTCTATATCTCTGTGGACTAAGACCGAGGTCGTGCGCATCGGGCTCAACAACAGCTCGATCACCGATGCCTCGGTCCTGCTCAAGCACTACTCAGCCGGCGCGGCACTCTTGGCGATCATGTACTACATCGTCGCCGTGTATGGGCATTACCCCGCTGATGGCGAAATGGCTCGCGCTGCACGTGCAAGCCGCTTCATTCACCTTGCAGCCACCAAGACGGCACTCGCCAGCTTTGCCCTGATGACGGTCATGTTCTTCACGATCGTCGACCGGTCCAAACCGAGCAACCATTTCGTCAGCGATCATGCTGGTCAGTGGGGCGCCACCGCCTACATGACCGTCTTCTACGTGTACCTGGGTTGCTCATCCGCTAACTGCCTCTACCAGTGGGCCGGAGCGTTCCGCCGTGAGGAACGCGGGCTGTTGCGCGTCGGCCTGGGCATGATGGCTTGCTCCATGCTCCTCGGTGTCATTTACGCCTTCGGCCGCATGCTGGCCATGTGGTTCTGGCTCGCCGTTCAACCCAGTGAAGGGGTTGCTCAGAAAGTCGAGTCCTCCACCGAGGCGATGCAGCTTCTCCTCTTCGTGTTGTTCGCACTTGGGGTATCGGTCCCAGCCTCGGAGAAGGGTCTCCTTCGGGTCCGTTCCTGGCTGTCCCTCGCGCGCCTGTACCCGATGTGGCGCGAGCTGATGGAAGCCTTCCCCAACGTCCCGATGGAGCCGCCGCGCTCCCGGTTCCAGGAACTGACGCGCCGAGACATGGACGCCGAGCTCCGGCTCGACCGGTGGATTCACGATGTCGCCGACGCGATCGAGAAGCTGCGGCATCACGTCCCGAACAACCTGATGGCGGCCGCCAAGGAGAGCACGGACCACAGTGCTGTCGCTCAGGCGTATTGGATCAAGGCCGCGCTTGCAGCCAAGGAGGGAGGAGCACCCGCGGGCTCTGTCGCTGCGTTCGAGCAGCCAGTGGCCACGGACCAGGCCGGTGAGGTCGCATGGCTCCGCCGAGTGGCTAGGGCATACAAGAAGAGCAACCCAGGTCAGGCGCAAAGCCTGCTTGCTGCTGCGGGGGCAGACGCATGACGAATGACGTTTCTGCGGCCCGAACTGTCACTGATGTGTTCCAGCCCCGCAATGTCCTCGTGGTCGGCATGGTTGGTATCGGCCTGGCGGCCGCGGGCAACTGGACCGGCATCCCCTGGGGCCTGCTCGGCGCGCTGTGCGCAGGGATCATCCCCGCCGCCTACATCGAGTGGCACCGCAAGCGCGGCACCTGGGGCGACCGCCACGTCGTCGACCGTACGAAGCGGGCCCCGATCTTCTTCGTGATCCTCGGCTCCATAGGCGTCGGATTCGTGGTGATGGCCCTCGGCCACGCCCCCGCGGGGATCTCCGTTGCGATGATCGCGCTGTGGGCGATGACCATCATCCTCCTGGCCGTGAACACCGCGTGGAAGATCAGCGTGGACTCGGCGGTCGCGTCCGCGGTCGTTGCGATGCTCGCGGTCGTCCACTCACCGTGGTGGATCGCCGCATACGCCCTCGTCGCTGCCGTGTGCTGGTCGCGCGTCGCCCTGACCTACCACACCGTGGCCCAGACGGTGGCGGGCGCCTCGCTCGGCGCGGCCACCGCCGCGGCGTTCCTCGTGGCGTAGCCCCGCGACGCTGCCCAAACAAGACGAAGGGGGACCTGGTGATCCCAGGCCCCCTTCGTTGCCTTCAAGCGGAGGCAACATCGGCGCTTTATCCAGTTGGCACGGAGCCCACTGCTCAGTGACAGCGCCACCGAGGGCTGCGCGCGGCCTGGTCTCCCAGTCGTGGTTCCACGGCGAGTGCAAGCGTAGTTGGCAGACGAACGGTCACCACAGACCGGATTGACCCGCGTCCTCCAAGACCTGACGCTGTGCCGCCGCCTTCTCTGCAGCGTCCTGCTGGCGCAGCAGCGCAATCAGCGGGGCCTGTTGCTGGGCCAGGGCGCGCTTGCGGTCCTGCAGCTCCTGCGACGTCGCCCACCGGATCAGGACCTCGTGGTCGGCGAGGCCTGGAGCATCGGACAGGACGGTGCACTTCACGTAGGGCTGCTCCAGGCGGTGCCGGATCTCGCGCATCGTGGCGAACCAGTCCGGGCCGTACGCGCCCGCGACGACGACCAGCGTCCCGGCCGTGTCGTGGACTTGGCGCAGCGCGAACCCGTCGCGCTCGTGCCGGCCGGGGCTTCCTTCCTTCTGCCTGGCCTCGGCGAGGTGGAGGTTGGTGAGGCCACCGGCCGTGAGGTGCTTGGCGATGGTGTGCGTGCGGGTGGTGCGGGACATGAGGGGGCTCCAAGGGGTTCTGGTGGGGCCGGTGGCTCTCCGGCCTCAGCCGGGGTCAGGGCAGGCGCACCATGCGGCGGCTGTCCTCGTCGTCGCCGTCGGGGCGGAATCCGTGCCGCGTGTACCAGGCGGTGAGCGCCGGGTCGGGCAGGCCCTCGGGGGCATGACGCCATACGTGGCCCGGTGCGAACGAGCTGCACGAGAGGGCGACTTGGGCGTCGGGGTTGTCATCGAGGAGGGTCTTCAGCAGCCGCGTGCCGTACCCGCGGCCACGGTGATGGGGGTGGACGCCGACCTCCATCACCCACAGCTCGTCGCCGCAGTCGATGACGTCCAGGTAGGCGACGAGCGCACTGCCGACACGCAGCAGGAGCCACGTCTCTTTGCTGCCGCTCTCGCGGTCGAGTCGGAGCGCGGGCAGGGCGGGCACGGTGGTCACGGGGCGGGGCCTTTCGTTCGGGTCTGGTCGGCCCGGTTGCTCTCCGGGCCGTGGGGCCTCGGCCGGGTGGCCGGGGCGGGGCGGGTCAGGCCGCCAGGTCAAGACGGCCTTGCTCGACGCGGACGAGGTACTGGCGGGTGGCCTTCTTTCCGACGTAGCCGGAGAGCGCCGTGCCACGCGGGGGACGGCGCAGTTCCCCGTACTCGGTGTCCAGCGCCTTGGCGCGCTCAACGATCTGCCGCATCGACAAGCCGTGCTTGAAGTCGGCGCCGACCTTCTTCTCAACGGCGACGTACTCGGCGGCCTTCTTCGGGCGCAGCCGTGCGGCGAGCACGACGTCCGCCTCGCACCCCAGGACGCAGAAGCTGCAGCTCAGTCGGCTCATGCCCCAGTCGTAGGCCTCGTGGTACGGCAGGCCCGAGCGGGCGATCTCCTTCCAGACTTCCGCGTCCGTCCAGCCGTGGATCGGCCTCCATGTCGTGACGTGCCGCCGCCCGTTGCTCGCCGGACGGTCGATCTCCACGGCGGCAAGCTTGGCGCGCGGCGCGCTCTCCGCAGCCCGCTGGCCCATGCAATTCAGAATCCTGGCGGGGCGGCCCAGGTCGCCGAGTTCGGCGACGAGCCGGGTCATCAGCTTCCGTATTGGGCCCCGCTTCAAATCCGAAGTGCACCATCTAGCTGCTGATGAAGGCCAAGCCGGGGCGACCTTCGCCGTCGCCGGGTCGCGCCCCTCCTCGCGTGCTTCCCTCTCCGCCTTCGCCTTCAGCTTGAAGAACCGGGAGATGGTGCGCGCCAGGAGATCGCCGCCCTCGGCCTGGACCACCTCGAAGCGGACCCCGAGGCGGCGCGCCTGGTCCTCGGCGAGCTGGCGTGTGCCGCTCCACTCGACGTCGCCCAAGTCTGCGTGGACGATCACAACGCGGTGCAGCAAGCCGAGCTTGGCGGCCAGACGGCAGACGTGGGAGGCCATCGACTGACTGTCCTTCCCACCGCTGGAGTTCAGGAGAATCCAGTCGGCGGAGCGCAGCAGCGCGGTCGGGACGGTTGTGGTCGGCGCTTGGGGTACGGACGGGTGGATGCGGCGGGGACGCCTCTTCCTCGGTACGGAGGCGTCGGCGAACAGGGCGAGTTGGGCGCTCACGATGTCCTCGGCGTGGAAGGTGTTGGTGTTCGGGCAGAGGCGCCGGGGCAGAGTGCCGGGGGTCAACCACGAGCGCGGCGCCTTGCCGGTCTCGGGGAGTGGGGTGTCTGCCCGGGGCTGGGGCGGGAGTTCTACGCGTCGGAGTCGGTGGGCACGGGGGTGCCGCACTGGTACTCACCGTTGACCGCGGCGCAGAGGCTGCACGCCCCTTCGTTGCAGCAGGTGGTGTAGCTGTCCTCGATTTCGTCGTCGTCGACGATGTGGCCGCAGTCCGAGCAGTGGGTGACTGCGGGGAAGACCTCGAAGTCGGGGGCGGTCAGCTCGGCAAGGGCGTAGTGGCGCGGGTCGGGGAGGAGGGCCCGGTCCCAGGTGATGATCATGCGGAGGTCGGTGCCGTAGCCGGTGACGTTGCCGTACCGGCCGTCGGAGGTGCGCAGTACGCGGCTGTACCAGGGGAGGGCGGGAGCGGTGTTCACGGTTGTCTTCCTTCTGCGGGTGAGGTCGTGGCGGGAGGGCGGCGGGGGCGGCGCCCCGGCGGGTGAGGAGCAGGGACGGGTCAGGCCGTGAGCGCGGCGTGCGCGTCCTTGTCCCAGTCGGGGAGGGGGAGGCCGAGCGCGGCGTAGCGGGTGGCGCGCGCCTTGGCCTTGCCGGGGCCGGAGAACTTGCAGCCCTTGTGACGGCGTGGCGGGGCCGGGTTCTCGCCCTTCCGGTCCCGCATGTGGCTGGGGTACGGGGCGATGTCGACGTCGCAGAGCAGGCAGTGCAGGGCCCAGCGGTGCTCACTGCCCGCGTAGCCGTCGTGGGCTCCGGCGCATCGCTTTCGGGTGCAGCCCTCGGGCTCGGCGACCGGTTCGGTACGGGGGGCGTAGGCGAGTTCGCGCATCCGGTTCCAGGCCTCGGCGAGGCTGTCCCGGTTGCGGTCGCTGCTGGGCAGGTAGGTGGACAGGTACGGCATGGTCATGGCGCTCAGGGCCTCTCGGGAGCCGGAGTGAAGGAGAAGGGGGCCGGGGCGCGGGCGGCGCCCCGGCGGGGCGGGGTCAGGCAGCCAGGTCGTGCGGGGAGACCGCGCCGTCCTGGCGCCAGTCGGTAAGGGACGCGAGGAGGCGGTTGCGCCAGGCGAGCGCGTACCGGGGGCAGTTCGAGCACGTCTTGTGCGAGCAGCCGGGCAGCGGTGCGTGGCGACGGGCGTTGAAGCTCCAGGCAAGGGAGTCGGAGCTGTAGAGCAGATGGTGGACTTCGCGCAGGCCGGTCACCTTGAAGCCGAACCCGTGCAGGCGGATGCCGAGCCCGTGCAGCGTCTCCACGATCCGGACGGCTTCCTTGGTGGACTGCCGTCGGCACACCGAGCCGAGACCGACCAGCGGCTCAAGGGTGAGGTCGACGCCCATGGCCGCGTACATGTCGACGCACCGCACGTAGTCGTCGAGCGTCCAGCCCTGCAGCACGGGCATCCACGGCAGATCGTCGTCGTGCCACAGCAGGTTCAGGTAGGAGGCGACGGTGCGGCACTGGTGGTCGTAGACCGTCTGGCCCGTCTTGGCGAGGATCTGCGGCTCGCACATCCAGTCCTGGATTGCTGCACGCTCCAGTTCGCCGATCTCGTCGGTGTAGCGGCGCACGGCGGCCGCGTACTGGGCTGGGGGCACGGTCCACTCGCCGTACAGGCTCAGCTCCGTGAATCCGCCGCTGTCGAGCATCCACGAGGTGACCGCGCGAGGGAGGGCGCGCCGCGGTGCGAGGCGGCGGTGCGATACGCACAGCGGCACGGCCATGCTGCCGCCGAACTCGGGCCGCTCCAGCCAGGACGGCTGGTGCGTGCCCAGGTACGACCAGCGGTCGGTCTCGCCGTACTGGAGGTAGGTGCGGCCGGGGTCTACGGGGCCGGGCGGCAGCGCGGGAGTGGCAACCGCGGACGCGGGCATGTCGAAGAGTGCGACAGACTGCACGAGGAGTTCTCTTTCAGTTCGGGTCTGCGTCGGTGGTTGCTCTCCACCAACACCCCAAATACTACAGCACGCGTCACGCAGGGTCTAGCTGTGCCACGGAATCAGGCCATCAGCTCCACGCCCGACGCACACTGCCCCTTCCGCCCACGGAGAGGGCGCACCCGTACGGGCCCCGAGGACCGCCCGCGCTCCGGGATCACGAGCGGGCGGATCGGCGCCCATCGCGTCCCCACCAGGCCGGTGACGGCGGTCCACTTCGCCTCGAAACCCGCGTTCGGCTTCTTCGCCGTGCGCTGCTTGTCCTCGATCCCCGCCGGAGCGGCCACCAGGTACGCGGCCGCCGACGGATAGCCATCCCCTGCGTCCAGGTAGTGCGCCCGCTTGATCACCGAGTTCCGCCCGGACCGCAGCCGCGCGCCCGCCTCGCGGCCCCACCGCATCAGTGTCAGGTCCGCCTCGTGCCGGGACCCCTCCCATACGGTACGCACCGACCGCCACGCCTGCCCCTTGGCCTGCTCCCCGCGGCAGCCGTCGCGGTACCCCTCGCACCACGGGGCGGTCTCCACCCAGCCCGAGGGCAGCTCGAACCCTGCGCGGTGTTCGCGCCGGCATGTCGCCGACCGCTTGATGTGGCACCACCATCGCGGCTCGGTACACCGCTGGCCGTGCCAGGTGCGGCAGTCCTTCGTCCGGCCGGGCAGGTACAGGCGGCGCACTTCGTACAGCGCGAACGGCGCCCGGTCCAGAGCCTTCTCGAACCTCGTCAGGACCTCGTCGTTGGCCTGGTCCTCGGCAAGCTGCTGGTACAGCGACCGCTCGCCGTACAGCGCGACCTTCTCGTTGAGGGCCTGCGAGGCGTACTCCATCATCAGCACCGCCGCGCCGGTTTGCGGGTGCTCTCTCAGCCGCTCCTCGTGCCGGTCCCGAGAGGCACACACGCCGCTGAACGGGCACTGTGCGCAGTATGACTTCTTGATCTTCTCGCCGAGCCGGGCGTACACGTACGCCTCGACGGCTGCCCGATCCATGCCGTCCGCCTCGATCAGCGGGTAGTACGGCTCGCACACGATGCGGCCCGCCTCGGCGTTGATCCGATCCTGGATCTCGGTGTCCTTCTCCGCGCGGGAACGCTCGCCTGCGTGGTAGCCAATAACGCGGCGGAAGGCCGCGGTGCCGAACTCGTGCGCCGCCCAAGCATCAAGGCACCATCCTTTGAACCGAATTGAGCAGGTCCTACGCCCGGAAGCCATCTGCGGCACGGTCCCGGCGGCGCGCAGCTCGTCGGACAGCCGCCACGGCCCTGCCTCCCAGATACGTGACGGTGTCCGGGTGTCGGCGAGGATGACGACACCGTCGGCGTCGCGCCGCCCACCACGGGCGATCTGCACCGTGCGCACCTTGCGGGCCGCCAGGAGCGGCAGGACCAGCCGGTCGACGTACGACAAAGAGTCCTTCCACTCGTCACCGGTCACGGAGTGCACGACTATCAAGTCCGATAGGTCGCGCTCGAGTCCGTACGCCTGGGGGTCGGCGAGGAACTTCAGCAGGATGGCCGTACTGTCTGCGCCGAGTCCGTACGACAGGACCGTGGGCCGCTTCCTGGCCGCGGGGGCGGGTACTGACGCGGGCGGGTCGGGCAGGGTGAACAGGACGGGTTGGGCCGCGGCAACCACGATCGAGGGGCCTTTCGGTTCGGGTCTGCGGCGGGTTGCTCTCCCGCCGGAAGGGGGCCGGGGCACAGCCGAGTGCTGCGCCCCGGCGGGTGAGTCAGCTCGAAACGTCCAGAGAGGCGTACGCGCGCAGCCATGAGGCGATGAACGCAGCGCACTCGGCGGACTCCTGAGCGATCCCTTCGGAGAGGTCTGCGACGTACACCTCGTCGACGTACTCGCCGCCCTCGTCGTACAAGTGGACCGACCACGGCTCGTCGTGCTCAGCCAAGGGCCGCTCGGCGTCTTCCCCGGATGCGATGAGCAGGCGGGCGCTGGTCCAGACGTCGTGCTCCGTGCTGCCGTTGAGAGGCACTATGACGAAGGAGGCACCTCCTTCTCCACCTTGGTGTGAGAACAGTCCGTACGCGGCCAGGGCCGAGCGCAGTACGTCGCCCTCGGTCGGTGTGGGCCCGGCGATGGGGTGAAGGTCGATAGCCCTGTCCGGGGCGGTGAAAGTGAAGGCGCCGTGCGCGCCGGGCTCCACCTGAGCTCCCCTGGTGCGCTCCCACGCCTTCAGGAGGTCTTCCGCCCGCTCAGCGCTCAGGAGCACGGGCCCGCCCGCCTCCCACGTCCCGTCGCGGAGCTGCCGCGAGCTGACTGCCGTGTACGCGGGGGCCGCGGGGGACCCAGACGCCGTGCCGCAGGTGAGCTGTGCGGCATGGGCAACGACCTGGCGCGCGGCAAAGAGCGCTTCGGCCTCTTGGAGCCTTTCGCGCCACATGCTCAGCCGCTCGCGGGTCGTGCTGGTCCTCTTGGCGCTGATGTGCCGGGGGTAGAGGTGGGCCTCATTCTCGTAGTTGATGAGCCGGGCGGCGTCCTGGGTGAGGCGGCCCTGGAGGTGGCGGACAGCGCGTTGAGCGTGGCCCAGGGCGAGTTCGGCTTCCTTGACGTGCAGGGCCTGGCCGCAGTTGGCGGACGGAGTCATGGTGATCCCTTCGGGTGGGGTCGGGCGGGTTGCCGGGGCGCGGCCATGAGCGGCGCCCCGGCGGAGGGTCACGAGATCGGGTCAGTGACCATGTCGGCGATGAGTTGGGCGACGGCGGCCGAGTCGGCGGCGCAGTCAACGGGGCCACCGTCGCCGCTGATGAACAGCGGGTCGCCGATGGGCTCTCCGTTCTCGTCGTGGAGGAAGAGGGTCCAGCCGGTGTGTGCGGCCGGGACATGGTCAACGGACGGGTTGCGGTCGGCAATGGAAAGGTGCGGGCGGTTGCGGGCGTCGGCCGCAGGGGTGGTTTGGTCAACGGGGATCGCGTAGCTCATGCCGACGTCGTCGCTGTGCGCGGTGATGCCCCACTCGGCGAGGGCGGCTAGCAGGACGTTCCCGGCGGTCGGCCGGGGCACGGTGAGCCACTCGGCTACGGCACGTGCGCACTGGTTCACGTCGTTGCCGGGCATCTCGTATACGTCGGCGATCGCCATGAAGTCCGCCGTGCCGTCCGGTTCCCACGCCACTGCGTAGTAGCCGCTCCCGTTCCAGCGACGGGTCACCACGACGTGTTCGCCGGACTTCGCTCGGTCCTGCGGGACGTCGGCGCGGTGCGCGACGAGCAGTTCCTCCTCCTCGTCGAAGTAGGCGGGGACGTCGGCGGCGGCGAGCGCCTTGAGGACGGTGGCAGTGAACATGGACGGGCTTTCCCTTCGGGTCTGTCGGCGGTTGCTCTCCGCCGGGGTGGGGAGGGGTCGCGCCGCCAGTGGGCTGCGGCGCGACCTGCAGGGTTGCGTCAGGCGGTGCGGTGCGCCTGGGGGAAGCCGGTGATCAGGCGGCGGCCGAGTTCGGTCGTGTACGGGGCGTGCAGCGGGCCGTGGACTCCGTCGTCGCCGTCGGTGGGGTGCACGGCCCCGTCGGCGTCGCGGTATTCGACCAGGCCGTCACGGTGCAGCGTGTTTGCCGTGGGCCACGGGGTGTTCTGCGGCTGGCGCCCGTCCGGTCCGGCGCCGCGAAGCGCGGTGGCCCCGGCGTCGGTGAGCAGCGCGCGGCGGCCGCGGCTGTTGATGACGAGGAACGTCGGGCCGTCGTATCCGGCCCACTGAGCGCCTGCGGCGGCGCGTCCGGTGTTGGTCACTTCGGTCACCCAGCGGGCGAGGTAGATGGCATCCAGGACGCGGGTGTGGGTGCCGCTGGGGACGCGGCCCTTGTCGTCGGCGAGTGCGGCGAGCAGCGCACGGCGGTGTGCGGGGGTGGGGGTCTTGCGAGTGGTCAAGGTCATGACGGGCTTCTTTCGGTTCGGGTCTTGTTGGCGGTTGCTCTCCACCAACACCTCAAATACTACAGCAGACGTCATTGCGACGCTAGCGGCCCCTGAAATCCAGCGTGGTTCGGCCCGGATGTGCTGTGCGCTGTGCTGCTGGACTAGTTGGTCATCATGTTGGTCAGGTGCGGGCCCACGTATCCGACGACCAGGCGGCCAGCACTGCCGTTCCGTGCGCTCTTGGTCTCGTCCAGGAAGTACACGCGCGGCGCGATCCGGCCGCGTGCGGCGAGCTTCAAGTGCGCCTGCATCTCCATGCGCTCCCCGCCGGGCACCGGGAACAGCCGCTCGTGCCCGTACTTCTCCATCGTCGGCCCGCTCTCCACCATCGAGACCTGCCTCACTGGGTACGGCTTGGCGCCCGCGGGCGGGGTCGTGCAGAACTGGTAGAAGCTGCCCTGGAATCCGTTGCGTGCTGCCGCCGCGTACGAGTCGAGGGAGATCAGGCCTGTCCACCCCTTTGCCGCCCACGTGCGGGACATGGGGTGTTCGTCGAGGCGGAGCGCGATCCGCGGGTCAGCGGTGACCGTCAGGTTCTCCAGTTCCCCCAGGCGCCCCCACAGCTCCTCAAAGGAAGCGGGGATGCCCGGCAGGCTCTCGGCGGCTTCGGCGACCTCTTCGGAGCGGCCCTGGCGCAGTAGCAGGAGCCGGAGTCTGTCGGCCTCGGCCCGTGCCTGCTGAAGAGCGTCCAGCGTCGTCAGGTGATCTTCGACTTCACCATCCCGCTCGGCGATGACGGTCTGGAGCTGTTCCTGTGTCGAAGCGTGTGCCCGCTCGCCTAGGTCGGCTTCGCGCCCGAGCGCGGACAGTTCCTTGTCGGCTTGCTCCAGGAGTCCGTTCAGCAGGCTCACCTCGGCGCGCAGCTCCTCGTCGTACTCGCTCGACCGCGGTACGGGACTGGCCGTGAGCAGCCGCGCCTTGCCCATCGATGCACGGCGCTCCTGACGGTGCTGCTCGGCGGCACGGTCCGGGAACGCCACGGCGGAGAGCTGCCGGGGCAGGGGCCGCTCCAGGGCGAGCGCGTGCACGCGGCGGGCGATGCCGTGCCACGCCTGGTCACTCGGATCACTCCACCGCGTAGGCCCGAGGAGACGGTGCCGGGAAGCGTCCGGCGCCCAGCCCGGGTCGACGCGGGGAAGGAAGGTGCGCACCACGCCTGGGCCGACACGGTGGTCGTGGCCGATCGCCTCTCGGAACGCGTCGACTGCGGCCAGGTCCCACAGCAGGTAGGAGGACGCGTCTCCGGCGAGCTGTCGCATCGTGCCGGCCACGCGGTCCGACCACAGGGGATCGGGCTGCATGGGCCGCGCTGCAACGACAGTGGGCATCGTCCGTTCGGGGTCGCACAGCACGCCGACGAGCGCGCTCACGCGATCGGGGGTGACGCGCAGCGCGTTGACGCTCAACCTCGACTTGCCGTCGTGCGGCTCCAGCTCCGCCACTAGGGCGCGTATCAGCTTGGGCTTGCTGGGTCGCGGGACGTGCCCGCCGTTGGGGAAGCATTCCAGGTCGACGCCGACCGTCCCCCCGTCGCCCGTGGTGGAACGGACGGCCGTGACCGTGGTGCGCCACGTCGCCTCGGCCCGGTCCTCGCGGAGCTGCATGCGGATGGCGTACTCGGCGCCCCCATCGTCGTATGCGGCATGCGACAGCAGCAGAGACGATGGGTCGAGCTGGTGATGGCCGGTGCCGAGGTGCACGGCGGTGCGGGGGAACTTCTTCTCCAGCCATCCTCCGGACACCCTGCGGACGGTGTCGAGCAGCAGCTCCGCATCCGGGACGGCGAATACGGAGCGATGGGCGAGAGTGCTGGCAGGTGTACTCACGGGAACCTCAGCGTGGACGGGGTCTGGCCTGTGACCGGACCGGCAGGTTGGACCCCGTGCGCCGCCAGCGAGCGGTCGCTGACAGCGCACGGGGAGATCTTGAAGCTGGCCGACACCCGCCACCGGTCGGGGATGGGCGCGGTGTAGAGCGGGTTTCGGGGACAGGGCCGCCGGGGCCGGTCACGAACCGAAGTGGCTGCGCCCGTCGGGATGCAGGTGGATGCCGTGCACGTGGAGGTGCTTGGTGGCCTCGTAGTCGTTCCAGGTGCGCGCGGCCGAGTCCCAGCCAGAGGTGCCGACGATCCCGCCGTAGAAGTAACCGGTGCCGAACCGCTCGTACTGATCAAGGCCATGCATGGCGGGGTACTCGGCACGAACCGCCTCGAACATCACGCGGATCGCGCGCGTCTCGTAGGTGTCCGAGGCGAAGCGACGGGACTCAAAGTGGCAGTAGCCGTAGTCCCTCACGTCCATGCGGGAAGAGGCGGCAAGCCGCTCGGCGATGGCATCGGGCAGCACGATGACGGGCCGGTCCCACTGGTCGAGCGTGATGGTCACTTGAGCCGGAGCCAGGCCAACCGTGGTCGTCGAATCGGTCATCAGAACGGGTCCTCCAGGGTTGAGCAGACGGAATTTCGAGCGTTTTGAGCGGCCTCTACGCGCGCGCACGCGTAAGAGCGCGCTATTTCACGAAGTTGAGGCTGGTGTGACGGGTGTGGGCGGCGGCACTGGGTTGTCCGTGCGCAGGGTGGGGCGCACCGCCCGCCGTGACGGGCGGGCGGTGCGGGCCGGTCAGGCGGTGATGGGCTCGCCGTTCTCGCGCATGACATCGATGAGTGCGGTGCGCCGGATGGTGGACTGGTGCTTGATCCGGTGCCGGGTGGCGCGCTCCGTGGGGCTGAGTGTGGTTGCCCAGCGGCGGCAGTCGCGGTAGACGGCACGCGCGGTTTCCTCGCTGACGTGGTAGCGCGCGGCGTAGTCCTCGATGGCCATTTCGCGAGCGTGCTGAGCGGCGGCCTGGGTGATGGCGTCGTATCGGTCGATGGCGGTCACGGCGACCACGTCAAGGCACGCACCCCAGTAGGCATCCATGTAGAGGGTGTGGCGCTCCTCTCCGGTGGCGGGGGTGAGGAGGAGGCCGTACACGGTCCCGTCCTGCATGAGGACGGTGATGGCGCGGGGGGTCTTGTTGAGGGTGACGGGCATGGCGGTCTCTTTCGGTTTGGGTCTTCGCCCGGTTGCTCTCCGGGCTGTGTGGCGGTTGCTCTCCGCCAACACATTGAATACTACAGCACGCGTCACCTTATTGTGAAGCCGCGCCTGAAGTTCGCCGTTCCACCTGGCATTTCTTGAGTCGCTAGGCGACAGAGAGAACGTTCACTGTACTTTTCTGCTTGAGCTGTGTAGCGTTCCGATCGCACCACCGACCCGGAGAGCAACCGGGCCAACAGACCCGCGCCGAAAGGGCGTTCGCCCCGCGCAGCCCCGACGGGCGCGCCCAGGTGCGCGACCTCGAAGAGCAGCCCGGCAAGAGCATTTCGCGGCCGCGTTGCCCGCTCTCGACGCCGAGCGGCGTGAGCACCACTGACCACCTGCCGCCGGGATGCCGCCGCACCGGAGCGCCCCGGCCTCCTGGAGAGGACTTCCATGCCCGCGTTCTTCGACCTCGACCCGATCGTGCGGCCCGTGCGGTTGAGCGCCCGCCCGGTCGACAGCCACCCGTACGACTTCGACCCGGCCGCCGTGCGCATCGTGCGCGCCGACCGCGTACAGCACGGGGACGTCGTGCTCGGCGAGGTCTACGACCACGACCCCGACCGCGTCGCGGAGGTCAGCTACCTGCCCTACGGCTGCATGCCGTACGCCGCGCGGCCGCGCCCCGTCGACCCGGCATGCCCGTGCGAGCTGTGCCGCCAGCATCGCGCGGACCCGTTTACGTACCTCACCTCGCCCATAGCCCTCACCGTCTGGCCGCGCGAGGGGCTGGACCCGGTGTGCCAGCTCAACAACACCGACGAACTCCTTCTCGTCATCCCCGCCCGCCAGCTCCCCGCCTGATCGGAAGGCCCTGCCATGCGCACCCTGACTCTTGCCGACAGCCCCGAACTCCTCTCCCTCACCGACCGGCCGACCGACGATGACGGCTTTGGGCCGCTGCCGTACGGACTCACCCTCGACCAGGCCGTTGCCGTGCGCGCCCACGAGGTCAAGTCCGGTGATCTCGTGGTCGCCCAGTTCTCCGACGGAACCGGCGTCCGTCCGACCGAGCATGTTCCCGAGCCGTTTCCCGCCGATCCGCACACCGTGAGCGCCTGCCCGTGCGAGGGGTGCGAGGAGTGTGACGACATGGACGCCTGGACGCTCCAGGAACACAGTCGCGTTGCGGATGTCGACTGGCGCTTCCTGTGCCTGACTCCCGCCGAGGGCCGCGAGCCATGTGTCATCGTCCTGCGTAACCGGCCGGTGGCCGTGATCCCCGCCGACGTCGTGGCGCGCGCGGAGGAGGCTGCGGGGACGCGTGTGCGTACGTACGGCGTGATGTGGTCCGCCGACTTCGAGGCGTCCAGCCCGGAGGAGGCTGCGCGTCTCGCCTACGAACAGCTCAAGAGCTACGCCACGGACGCGTGGCCGCCGGAGCTGGAGGTGACGGACGAGGACAACCAGACGACTGTGATCGACCTGCGCGACGCGAAGAGGGCGGAGGCGGACCGGTGAGGAGACGGGACTGGAAGGAGATGGGGCGCGCCGACTTCGACGAGTCGGCACCCCTCGCCCTCGCCGACGAGGGCACCGCGCGGGCTGGGGCCCGTGTGCCGGCCACCCCGGACGCGTACGGCACGGCCGCCCTGTTCGGTGACGAGACGCCCGTCCGTCGGGCTGCGCCACGCCGTCGGGCGGGGCGCATGGAGCCGCAGAGTGACGCGCTCTTCTGATCTCTCCAGACTTCAGCGCACGTCACACAGTGCCGAGCGAGGCGCCTTCACGGGGCGCATCGAGCCCTATTTCATGGGCACGTCTGGGTAAATCTCGGGAAGCGGGAGCCCAGAACTAGACCCATCGTGACGTGTGCTGTAGTATTTCCGGTGTTGGCGGAGAGCAACCGCCGACAAGACCCGAACCGAAAGAGGACTCCCATGGCTTCCGCCAACTTCCGCCGCGCCGCCGCCCTTCTCCGCAACCGTGCCCGCGACAACCGCGCCGCGCATCACGCCGCCGATGCCGTCGCCACCGGCAACGCCTCCGTGGCCTCCCACCTGATCGCCGGTGGCCTCGACCCCGCCACCGCCCGCCGCTTCTCCGGGGCCGTCACCAGGAAGGCCAAGGACCTCGGCCTCACCCCCGACTCGACTGCCACCAAGAGCCTCAAGCTCAAGGGCCGCGTCCGTAAGACCGTCGACGTCGCCCTGTGGACCCGCGCCCAGATGGCCACGGCCCTCGCCGTCTACCGGCCCAGGGACAAGAAGGCCGCCGCTCGCTTCGACCGGCTCGCCATCGCCGCCTGACGGACGCAACCCCCTACCGGGGCGCAGCCTCCCCGCTGCGCCCCCCTTCATCCCCGGAGACCGTCACCGTGAACAACACCCTCCCTCCCGCTCCCGAGCCCATCCCCGGCGCTGCTGAGACCGCGATCGACCTCACCGGCCTCACCGCGTACGCGGTCGGCATTGTCCGCCTCGCCGAAGCCAAGGGGCTGCGTCCGGCCTGGGGGCGGCCGCGCGGGAACTCCCGCCGCATCGTGCTCAACGCCATCGGCCCGCACGGCGCATTCGGCTCCATCACCATCGGCCGGACCAGCGGCAAGGTGCTCCGCGCCGAAGTGATCCACGGCAACGACGCACGGGGGGCCTGCCGCGCTGAGGGCACCAAAGCCGTCCGCGTCCTGCTCAACGGCATTCCCCGCTCCGCTTGCTCGACCGGCTGCGCCGCCCCTTCCTCGGCCGCCTGCCGCGCCTGAACCACCCCTCAGGGCGCACCGCACGGTGCGCCCCCTCCCGGCCGGAGAGCAACCGGCCCAGACCCGAACGGAACCCCAGTGACCTCCACCGCCCCTCGCGCCACGCTCACCCCCATCGAGGCCGCCGCGCTGCGCGCCCGCATCACTGCCCAGGTCGCCCGCGACCGGTTCGCCCCGCCCGCCACCATCACCGCGCTCCGCTACATCGCCTCCCACCTGGACCGTGCAGCCGAAGCATTTGAGAGGGAGGCGCCCCGGGGCGCGGCGCAGGCCCTGAGCGACGCCCGCGAGATCGCCCAACTCCAGCCCGACACGCGGTTCCCCGCGAACTTCACGGACTACATCGAGGCCCCGCTCACAGGCGTCGCCCTGCCGATGCTCGCCCCCCTCAACCCGGTGAGCCTCCCGCTCGCCGAGCAGGAAGCCCACCTCCGGGACCGCCTCGCCCAGATCCACGAACAGCTCTCCCAGGCCACGAGCGAGCCCGCCACGGACGCGTGGCTCCCCAGCGCCCTGAGCCTCCAGCGCGACCTGATGAAGCTCGCCGGAGCGGTGCGTGTCGACAACGCCCGGCCCTGCAACCAGCGGTCCGCCGCCGAGCGGGACCCGAACGTGTACGACACCGAGTCGTCCGCGTCCCGGCAGCACTACATCGACACCGGCCGCTACCTCACCTGGGACGAGACGGCCGAGCAGCACGTCCGATGCCCGAAGTGTCGCAGCTCCAGCGTCCGCTTCGCGGTCCGCCAGTGGGCCACCTGCCAGTGCGGGCACGGCGACCTCTGGAGCGCGTTCATGTCCTGCGACTGCTCCGGCTACGACTGCCCCGCCATCCAGCGCCCCGCCCAGCACTGAAGCCCCGCCCCGGGGGCGCACCGCCGTGGTGCGCCCCGCCCACTCCCGGCCGGAGAGCAACCGGCCCAGACCCGAACGGAACCCCAGTGACCCGCCTCACCTACCCCCGCACCCCGGACACCATCGCCACCAAGGCCCGCATGGCTCTCGGCGCCTACGTCGCGGCCCCCGTCCGCGAAGCCGAGGACGCCCTGCACGGCAGCCTCCAGGACATGTGGGGGTACGCCTACTTCGCCACCGAGAACGCCGACGGCCCAGAGTGGGCCCGCCTCGGCAAGGAACTCGGCACCTGCATGCAGGAGTTGACCACCGCCGCGCAGGTGCCGGGCGACGGGCCGCGCCACGTCACCGAGTCCACGGCCATGCTCATCACCGGATTCGAGCGCGCGGCAAGGCTCCCGCTGGCCCCGCTCCCGTACGACGGGCACGGCCGCTACGCCCCGGCGCCCGGCACCGAGTATCCGTTCGCTGTCTCCGACATCGGCCGCGCCGCCGTGCAGATCCTCGGGCCCACCTGGCACGCCGAGTCCCTGCCGTGGGGTGTCGGCGCCTACATCGAAGAAGAGGGCGAGGCCTTCGGATACAAGCTCGGCGTGGACGAGGACGGCGACCTGTACGTCGCCGACGACGCGCGCGGCGGGAACCACACGGATCTGGACTACACCTGCTCCGCCGACGGACTCGACGCTCTCGCGCAGCGTGTCGCCGACCTGCTGCTGAGCCTCCACACCACCACCGACTGACCCGACCCCGCGCGCCCGCGCCCCGGCCGCCCGGCCGGGGCATCCCGGGCCCGGAGAGCAACCGGGCCCCGCCACCCCCGAACCGAGAGGTAGTCCCGTGCCCATCGACCTCACCAAGACCGAACGTCGCTTCACCATCGCCTATACCGACCGGGAGACCGCCGGTTTCGAGATCCGCGCCGTCCTGTCCGCCGTCGTCCGTATCGGAGACAGCTCGAACGAGCCGTGGGTGGAACTGCGTGACTCCGGCCTCGACTGGTTCTACGTAGCCGCTGTGAGCGCGGGTGATGCCCTGCTCCAGGGCCGGGCCGCGTTGGCCGCCGACATCGCTGAGGACTGGGCCCTACAGGGCATTGACGGGCTCGCTGAGGACCAGCCGGACACCTACTTCTCCCGCGTCCTGGTCACCGTCGCGTTGGCCTAGCCCGTCACGCCCCGCACCTGCGCCCCAACCGGGTGGTGCGTCCCGCCCCGTGCCCACCGGCCCGACCGGTGCAGGCGCTGAGGGCGCACCGCCCCCTCCGGGCCCGGAGAGCAACCGGGCCCTCAGACCCGAACCACAAAAAGGGAAGCCCCGCCATGACCATCGAGTCCTTCGACGACAGCCGCATCCAGATCATCGACTTCGACCCCCGCACTCTGACTCCCGGTGACCGCGCGGCCGTGACCGAGAGCGGCCTGGTGAAGTTGTACTCCCGCTCCCAGGTCCGCACCGCCGTCGCCGACGGCATCACCCTGGCCGCCGACGAGGCGCACATCTCCAGCTACGCAGACCGCTTCGCGTGGGCGGCGACCGCCGCCATGACGCTGCTCGACCAGCCGTCCGCCCCGTGGGCTGAGGTGAAGAACCGCTACTACTCCGCGACCGGTGACGTTGAGGCCGTCGACGACGAGGAACCGCAGTACACCCGTGAGCAGGTCTCCCAGGCCGTGGACAACGGCATCGACCTAGCCGCCGCCAAGGAACGGGCCACCGTCGCCGACGACCTGGACAACCTGATCGTGAACGCCGTGCTCACGCTCCTGGACGACCCGGACGCCGACTTCTACACGGTCGTCGACGAGAACTACGGCGAGAGCCCGCGCGTCATCCGTTCCTGGCTCTAGCCGCCCCGGCGGGGCGCACCGCACGGTGCGCCCCGCCCCTTCCGCCCGGAGAGCAACCGGGCCCTCAGACCCGAAGCGAAAGACCAGCGCCCATGATCACCCTGAAGTTCAGCCTCGCCGAGGTCATCGACGTCGCCACGCACTCGATGCTCGCCCCGCCCACCACGCTGCGCCCCACGTACGACCAGTGCGAGACCGGCGATACCGTGCCCGCTTCCCTGTGGTGGGTGAGGGACGGCAGCGGCACCTACCTCACAGGGAACTCCGCCCACCACAACGCCCCGCGCGACGCGTTCGCCGAAGGCTACGGCCCCGGCGGCGACGACGCATCCGGCATCCTGGGCGGCGACTCCCGAGTGATCGACGCGATCCCGTTGCACAACCCGGAGACCCGCGAGTGCCTGCACTCCGATCTCCTCCGGGCGGAGCGCGACGGGCACAACACGCTGGCCCTCACCTTCGATGGCGCCACCTTGGAGCTGCATACCCTCCGGGCCGCGAGGCCGGTTGCCCCGTACGGGCTGACCCCGTACACGCACGGCATCGTCGACCTGGCCGCGTCCAACGAACTGCGCCTGACCTGGGAGACCGGCAAGGCCAAGCACACGCTGCTCCTGGCCTCACGCGGCCCGCACGGCGTGAAGGGGCGCATCGTGGTCGGGGCCCGCTCCGGGAAGGTGCTGCGCGCCGTCCTCCAGTACCCCTCGGACCACGGCTTCGCCGACCTGAAGGTGGAGGGTGCCAGCGCCGTCCACGCGCGCTTGAGCCGCCTGTCGCCGTCGCCGTGCCCGCCCGGCTGCACCGCCCCCAACGTCACTGCCTGCTTCAACCGGGCCCTGAACCAGTAGCTCCCGCCTGCCGGTAGGAGACGACGCAAGCCGTCTCCTACCGGTCCACTCCCCGGCGAGAGCAACGCCGGAAGACCCGAAGGAACCACCCCGATGACCACTGCCACCGCCCCCGTGCCCGCTGCGCCGGCACTCGCCCACCACGTCGCCGAGCGCCTGCCGCACCGCGACGGCCAGGCCTGGACGGTCGCCCCGTACGCGGCGTGGTGGACGACCTGCCCCGCCGCGCGCCTTACCCAGGCCGGGCGGCCCGGCGCGCTCATCCTCGCCTCGCACCCGTGGCGCACCGAGATCGCGTGGCAGCTCGACGACCGCGAGCCGTACGAGCCGGACCTCACCCTCGACCGGATGGCGCCGGAGCCCGTTGCCCGCGAGACCTTGCGGCTCATCCTGCCGCGCCTGGACGACGCCGCCGCCCTCGCGTACTGCGACCGGCCCACGGAAGCCGAGAATGCCCGACTGCGGCACCTGAACCTCATCGGTAGCGCGGTGCGCGCCCACGGCGCGGCGACGCTGTACCGCGTCGGTGACCAGCCGAACAGCCACGTAGTGGAGTGGGGGAATGCCGGGGTGCGGTACACGGTGACGCTCGTCGGCGCGAACCCTGCGTGCGACCTGTCCGTCACCGGTCCCGTCGCGTCCGTGGAAGACGTACTGCCGTTGTTCCTGCCCGAGCTCCCGGTCAGGACCCCCCGGTTCCCGGTGCGCTTCATCACCAGCCGACTGGGCCGCCGTGTAGCCGCCCACCTGGTGCAGTACACCGACGTCGACCAGCTCGACGACGGCGGACTCGGCTTCGGTGCCGCGACCGGCCCGTTCGGGTACGTCGCCCCGCCCGCCGACCCGGTCGCCCGCGTCCGCGACACCACGCCCGTGACCGCCGAGCTGCACGGTGTCGGCATCGACCACCTGGTCCACCACGCCGCGACCCTCGCCCGCTGACCTAGCGGCGCTGCGCGGACGCTTGGCGGTCGACGCAGTGCGGCAGGGCGATGCGTCAGGCTGCGGGCTGGGGATCGCCAGGTGGACGTACGGGCGTGGCGGCGTGTTCGGGTACGTCTTCGTCGAGAGCGGCCAGGGCCCGGTCGAACTCGGCGAAGCTCCGGCCGATAGTGATGATGCGCCACCGACGGGTGAAGAAGATGTTCTGGATGGGGCCTGCGAGAGAGATCAGCCGGTCCACCTTCGCTTCGATAGTTCGTTCGGAGAGCACGATGGCCCGGGAATAGGTGACGAACCGGCCGACGAGTGCCCGACCCCGCTGCGTCGGGTAGCTCCACCCGAATGCCTCCATGTTGTCGATCATGTAGCGCGTGGCCTCGTCGAGCTGATCGACCCAGCGGTCACGATCGGCGGTCAGCTTCTGCCCGAGGTCGGGGCGTTGCTCGACGAGAGCTTCGGGGACAGGCGTGTCTCGGAGTCGGGCGGAGGCCGACAAGATGGTGAGCACGCGGCGGCTGAATTCGTCGCGTGCTTCGTGCGTGATCCGCACGCGCTTGTTGCGGGCCTCCAGGCGGGGGGTGATGACGAGACCGATGAAGAGGGTCGTTGCAGCGGGGAGCAGGATGCCGCTGATCCACGAGTGCATGCAGCGATTCTGCGGGAGATGACGGCCGACTGGAGGCAGTTCGCCGGGCTGCGGACTGGATGGGCCGGTACGGTGCCGTCGGGCGTGGGGCGGCATCTCGTCGACCATCTGGCCCCTCTGCCAGGCGCGGCCCCCGCCCGCCCCCGAGGGTGGGATGGTGCTGACTCCGCCGATCTCGCCGATGCTGGCGCGTCCGCGTGACACGCTGCCGCCCGCGAGCCAGATGCCGGACGCCTTCTGGCAGCAGAAGCTGGACGGGTACCGGGCACTCGCGTTCATCCGGTCCGGCGCCCTGTATCTACAGAGCCGCGGCGGAGCGAACCTCACACCTTCCTTCCCCGACTTGGCCGCAGCCGCCCGTGACGTGCACGAGGACCTGGTCGTCGATGGCGAACTGGTGGTGTTCGCTGGTGGCCGCCTCGACTTCGCCGCGCTCCAGCAGCGGGCCCGTCGCACGCGGCGCGGCGCGGCTGAGGCAGCGCGCAGCACCCCGGCTCATATCGTCGCGTTCGATCTCTTGGAGGCCGACGGCGAAGCGTGGCTCACCCGCCCGTACGGCGAGCGCTGGGCCCGGCTGGAAGCGGCGTTCACCTCCGGCGCTCTACGTCCCCCGTGGACGCTGGTCTCCTGCACACGGGAGCGGGAGGTCGCGGAGGCATGGCTCGACCCCGCGTATGGCCGTGTGGGCGTGGAGGGCGTAATGATCAAGACGGGGTCCGGCTTGTACTGGCCTGGTCAGCGGGGCTGGTGGAAGGTGCGTTCGTTTCAGTCAGCGGAAGGGATCGTTGCCGGTGTCACCGGTCCCGTGTCGGGGCCGCGCTCTCTTCTGCTCGGCCGCTACGACTCGGCCGGGCGGTTGCGGTTCGTTGCCCGTACTACGCCGCTGTCCGCCGCCGCGCGTCGCGACGTCGGGGCGCTCCTCGTGCCGGGCGGGCCCGAGCACCCTTGGGTGGGCGTGAGGCTCAGTGCGGGGTGGGGTTCTCAGGAGGAGCTGCGTTTCGCCACCGTGCGGCCCGAGC
This sequence comes from Streptomyces sp. NPDC059003, assembly GCF_042740445.1. NCBI lineage: Bacteria > Bacillati > Actinomycetota > Actinomycetes > Kitasatosporales > Streptomycetaceae > Streptomyces > Streptomyces sp. NPDC059003. Next base: position 39,466 of record NZ_JBHYJH010000061.1, read on the forward strand.
TGGTTGTCGAGGTCCGCACCGACTCGGCAGTGGAACAGGGCAGGCACCGGCACCCTGTGCGCTTTCTCCGCGTCCGCGATGATCTCGCTCCGTACGAGGTACCGGCTCTGTAGGGCGTGTCCTGCCCGAGTGCTGCGCCGGGCGGGGCTGGCTTCCGCTCCACAGTACGGGCGTCCCGCTCACCGCTGAGCCTGGCCGCTACTTCTCATCACAGTGAGCGCCGTACGTGGCCAGTTGAGCTGCATAGACGAAACCCATGTGACGCATGCTGTAGTATTTCTGGTGTTGGTGGAGAGCAACCGCCAAACAGACCCGAAGCGAATGAGCCCCCGCATGCCCGAGCTGACAGCAGCCGAACAGAGCGTCGTCACCACCGCCCTCGCCTACAAGGGCACCGGCATCCCGATACCCGCACACGTCATGGCCGAGCTCGACGAGATCGCCGCGCCATGGCCCGGCCGCTGGCTCCTGCCCTGGGAGGAAGGCGAGCCGGAGCGAGTCGTCGAGCTCTGCGCCGGTCCGGGCGGCTGGGGTGAAGGGCTGGAGACGGTCCTCGGCGTGACCTGCTTCGACGTCATCGGCGTCGACATCGACAAGGACGCCTGCGAGAGTGCCCGCGCGGCTGGTCACGCCCGCATCTGCGCCGACATCGCCCGGCTCGACCCCGAGCACCCGGCACTGCGGTGGACACGCGGCGTCATCATCAGCCCGCCATGCCCCAGCTTCTCGACAGCGGGCAAGCGGGCCGGGCTCCTGAAGGCGAACATTGGCATCCTGTGCGAGACCATCGCGCACGTCGGCGAGGCCGCCGGATTCATCCGCCTCGACGAAGTGTGCTGCGCCGAACTGTTCCCCGACCTCGAAGACGACTGCCCCCTGTGCGCGGACCTCGGCTATCACGAGGGCTACGCCCCGCGCTCCGGCGCCACCTGGGCTGAGGTCCGCGCCACGCTCGATGGCCTCACCGACCCGCGTATCGGTCTGATGGCCGAGGTCGCGATCTGGCCGCTCGGCCTCCAGGCAGCGGGCGCGCCGATCGCTTGGATGGCCATGGAGCAGTCCAGCAACCTGCCCGAGGAGGTCCTGGACGACCTCTCGATCGAGTTCGAGTGCGCCGACTGGTTCCGGACGTCCTGGGCCGTCCTGGAGGCCGCCGACCTCGGCGTCGCCTCCCGCCGGAAGCGCACGTTCATGATCGCCACTCGGCACAAGTGGGCCGACATCACACCGCCCACCGAGGCTCTGCCGGTCACGGCGATGGCCGAAGCGCTCGGCTGGGATGAGGGCGAGCGGATCAACACCCGAGGGCAGCGCCCACTCGACCCGGCCACCGGCCGCGCGAAGGGCGGCAACTGCTTCTCCGCCGACAAGCCGTCCTGGTGCCTCACCGGCAAGGCCCGTACCTGGGTCCGCAAACGCGACGGGCTGCGCCTCACCTCCGCCGAAGCCGGACTCCTGGTGTCCTTCCGGGCCACGTACCCGTGGCGGGGCTCCCGCTCCTCCCAGTTCCAGCAGGCCGCAGACGTCGTCTGCCCTGCCGTCGCCGCGTTCGTCCTCGCTGCGATCCACGGCATCAACTGGGAGCCGCTCGTTCGTGACTACCTGTTCGGCCTGTACCACTACGACAGCTTGTGGGGGGAGTACTCCCTGTCCGCCTGACCCGGCCCCGAAGGGGGCGTGTGGGCTCGATGCGCACCCGCATGCCCCCAACGGAGTTGATCACGACGTGAGCGACGCGGCAGCGCGGAACGACTTCGACTCGTGCCTGCCGATGGGGGCGGCGACCATGCGATGCCGCGACGCCAGTCTGGCCTCGCGTCACGCCCGCTTCCGCGGGCAGCAACCACCGTCGGTGACGCAGGTGGTGTGGAACTGCGGATCACCCCCGCACGCGCGGGGACCACATCAGGACCGAGATGTCGGTGATCGCGCTATTGGAGCCACCCCCGCGCGAGCGGGGACTAGTGCGGGACCGCACCCCATCGGCTGGTTAATAACCTTACCGTTGGGGTGCGTTCGGCACCACATCAGCCGTGAACCGGGCCAAGTTGCGCGGGTGTTGAGGCGGTCGGCGCGGCGCCATTCCCGCTTAGGGGCTCGTGGCCCGGAGATGGAACAGGCGTGTTCGCGCCGACCGCCCTGATGCCGCCCTTGGCCGGGGGCGGCAGCCTTACGCGGGCGCTTGCGCCCGGGGCTTCGGGAAGGCGAGTTGTTCGTCGTAGAGCAGCCCTCGTGCGAGGCAGTGATAGAGGATGCGCACGAGGCGGCCGCCAAGAGCACGCAGTGCGGTGCCGTGGGCGACGCCGCGTTCACGGCGTCGCAAGTAGTCGTCGCGGGCGCCAGGTGAGTGCATCTGAAAGCTGAAGGCGGCCGTGTAGAGGGTCGTCTGCAGCGTGGTGTTGGCGGCGCGGCGCATGGAGATCCTGCTGACGGCTCCCGAGGCCCAGGTAACCGGGGCGACGCCAGCGTAGGCGGCCAGCGCCCGGGGGTCGCCGAAGCGTTCGTGGACCCGATCGCCGACCTCGGCCGCGATCCGGGCGCCGAGAACCGTGCTTATCCCGGGGACCGAAGTAATGACCGGTGCATAGCGGTGGGGGGCGAAGGCCTCGTCGAGTCGGCGGGCCAGGGTCTCGGCCTGCGTGATGGCCGTGTTGAGGCGATGGAGCAGGGCGAGCATTTCCTCCGCCCGAGCCGCCTCCTCCAGAGGGTGGCGCTTGGGGGCCGGGTGGCGGCGGAAATGGACCAGGAGGCGGTCGGCTTCGTCCTGGACGGTGCGCCATCGGCCCGCAGTGACGAGGAGTTCGTAGAAGCGCTGCCGGTCGAGAGCGGCGGCGGCCCGTGGAGTGGGGGCGGCGGCCAGCACCGCACGGGCTTGGGCGTGACGGAGGCCGACCTTGGGCCAGGCGTCGATAGCGGCGGGATAGTAGGTCGCAAGGCAGGCCCGCAGCTTCTTCATGGTGCTGGCGCGATCCTCGACCGCTCGGGCCTGGGCATGGGCGAGGACGCGCACGGAGCGCATCTGCGGACTGCTGGGGATGATCGGGGTGCTCATGCCGCGCCGGGTCAGGTCCGCGATGAGGTAGGCGTCGGCCGTGTCGCTCTTGACGGGGCCGACGGTTGCGGCCTTGCGGGCTCGAGCCACGCGCGTCGGATCGATGTGGACGACCGTTTGCCCGCGGTCGCCGAGCGCCTCGACGACGAGGAGGTTCTGGTCCTCGATGCCGGTGGGGATGAATCGCCACCGGGTGCGGTTGACCGTGCGGAGAAAGTCGACGTAGGCCTCGGCGAGTCCGGCGGGGTCGGTGGCGGCGATGCGCCGGTGGGCGATGCGCTGTCCATCGCGGCCGACGACGGCGCAGTCCAGCCAGTTGGCCGCCCAGTCGATACCCCCGAACACGGGCCCTCCTTCGTCTGGCGCCGCCCTGCCCCCGGCGGCTACGGCCGTCGCGATCAAATCCGGGTGTGGAGCGCGCACTTCACGCCTCAGGTGGTAAATGAATCTACCATCAGTGGTAAATGGATTAACCAGTCGTGGGGCGGCGCGCATCCACGGTCGCCGCCAGGAAGAATGAGAGGGAGTGGAGCCATGGCTCTGACGCTGCGGATCAAGCCGGGATGGGACGAAGTGCGAAACAGTGAGGGCCCGCCGGTCTCCTACGTGGAGGCTGGGCAGTGGCCGCGCGCGACGCTCCGTCCGCAGGCGCCAGCGGGCGCTCACCTTGCGCAGGCCATCGCAGCCTCCCTGGAAGCCGTCATGGTTGAGCGAGACCTGAGCGCTCGGGCCGTTGCCCGACTCGTCGGTGCAACTCACCCCACCATCACCCGACTCCTGGACGGTGACGGGCTCACCGACGCTCGCAGCGTGTTCCTCCTGGAGGTCGCCCTCCAGGTCCCCCTGTGGCCGCGCGACCTCTACAAGGGCGTCGAGCTCGACGTAGCGCCGAAGCCCGGCGCGAGCTGAGCCGCCCCTGTCGCTGCGCCCCGGCGTCCGGGCGTGGGCGCACGCCCGGACATCGGGTTTGATCGGCGCCGCAGTCGGCGTACGCCAAGGGCGAGCCTGGGCGTATACGTGAACGGCAGGCGGCGACCAGGGCTGCTAGGGGTCAGGGGGTGGCCGCTCCACGCCGCCGAGGGGGAAATGTGCCAGGCCGGGCGGAATCCCTGCACGCTCTCAACTCCGGCCTCCCGGGTGGGTCGCGCGAATCGCTCGCGGCTGACAGCCCGCTGCCCTTGCCCGTCGGCCACGAGCGGACCCTCAGTGCGGTCGCTAACGACAGCTACGTCCGTGACGCCTTCCGCCATTGGACCAACGCCGATAGAGATGGGTGCTCAACCCGGGCATGTACCCGCTCGTCACGATTCCGTGCCGGAAGGCGCAATCGGCTGCTCGCTGCTCGGCGGGCTGGCGACCATGCATCCCATGAAACGGTCGCGGACCCGCCGGTCAACCATCATCTACGCAGTCTTGCAGGTGGTGGCAGTGGCGCTGGCTCTGTGGCTGTCCAAGCAGTACCAGGTGGCGAAGCTGTCCGCCACGCTGGTCGCCCTGGCCCCCACCATGCCGGTCGCCTACCTGGCCTGGGCCGCCTACCGCGACGACCGCCGGGAGGCCGCAGCGGACACCGATGCGAAGGCGAGGACTCTGGCTGCGGCCGTGGCCGCGGCCGAGACCCGGCAGCGCGCCCAGCTGATCGGGCCCGGTGCGCACCGCATCGACCTTGCCTTCCACCAGCACACCGAGCCCGCCAACAACGCCACCGGCGCCGCCGATCACGGCCGCCTCACCAACGTCGTCGCCTACTACCAGAACCTGCACCCCGCCCGCCTGGCCATCATCGGCGAGCCGGGCGCAGGCAAGACCCTGGTCGCCCTGGACCTCATCCTCGGCCTGCTGACCCACCCCGGCCGCACCGACACCGACCCCGTCCCGGTCCGCTTCTCCCTGGCCAGTTGGAACACCGACCAACCCCTTCCCGAATGGCTCGCCCACCAGGTCCACCAGCAGTTCCGGGACCAGGGCATCACCCTCGCCGACGCGGCCGTGCTGGTGGACCGGCACCGCATCCTGCCGGTCCTGGACGGTCTGGACGAGATGGACACCGACACCACCCCAGCCGGCCGCCGCCGCGCCGCGCGCGCTCTCCAGGAACTCAACAACTACCAGCACCCCACCGGCAGCGCCCCGGTCATCCTCACCTGCCGTACCACCCAATACGAGGACCTGGCCGCCCTGGACCTACGGATGCGTGAGGCCACTCGCATTCAACTCGCCCCCGTCACTCCCGGCCAGGCCACCACATATCTCACCGCCCGCAGCACCAGCCCCGACCGCTGGAGGCCGGTCATCGACACCCTCACGACCGCGCCCAGCGGCGCCCTGGCCCACGCCCTGGCCACTCCCTGGCACCTCAACCTGGCCGCCACCGCCTACGAAGAACGCCACCCCGACACCCTCACCTACCTCCGCGAACCGGACCACCTGCTCACCCTCGCCTCCCCCCGCGCGGTCCGCGAACACCTCCTCGCCCGGTACCTGACCGCAGCCGCCCGTCAGCACCCCACCCGCCCCAGCCGCTACCACCCCGACCAGGCCCACCGCTGGCTCGCTGCACTCGCCTCCCACCTTGCCACCATCACGCCCACCGCCAGCAGCACCGACATCGTCCTCCACCAGCTGTGGCCCATGGCAGGTCCCCGACGCGTCCGTACCACAGACACTCTGCTCACTGCCCTTCTGGCACTCGCCTTCACTGCTCTGGCCCTGACCCAACTCTCCGTCGGCTCCTCACCCCACCGACTGCTCGGCATCGCGCCAGCCGTACTGCTCGCCCTAGGGGCTGTTCGGAAGGCCAGCCGTCCCGTCGTGTCAGAGCCTCAACCAATCCCGTTTCAACGGCTCCGCAGCCCAGCCCACCGTCCACAGCTCGCCAGGACTCTTGAGTTCTGGCTCGCGATCGGGCTCGCGATCGGGCTCGCGCTCGGGCTCATATTCTGGCTTGCGTTCGGGTTCGGGTTCCTGCCCTGGCTTGCGTACGGGCTCATATTCGGGCTCCTGTTCGGGCTCGCGGTCGGGCTTGCGTTCGGGCTCACGGGTGGGCCCACGTTCGGGCTCGTGGAACCCCTGAGAGGTGCTTCGCCAAGAGACCCACGCCATCCAGTGCGCGACAATCTCATAGCCTGGCTCGCGTTCGGGCTCATGGGCGGGCTCCTGTGGGGGCTCACGCTGGCGCTCGCGGCCGGGTTCACGCTTGGACCCACGTTCGAACTCGTCAGGGCTTTCATGTTCGGGCTCGTGTTCGGGCTGGTCGCCGGGCTCGCGATCGGGCAGAACTCGCTCGGTGGGGCCGGGCGCCGCTACCTGATCTTCCTGTGCTGTGTCCGAGGCCGATTGCCCTGGCGTCTCGGCGCCTTCCTGCACTGGGCCTACGAGGCAGGACTCCTACGGGTCTCCGGCGTGGCCTACCAGTTCCGCCACCGCGAACTCCAGGACTGGTTCACCGCACACCCCACCCCCTAACAACCAGGCCCCCACCGAGTACCGCCCATGCTGCTGCAGCCTCTGATGGCGGCGATGTCCTGGCGGCGCAAGACCACAGCAGAACATGTGGCGCCTCGCCCTCGATCGTGTGAAGAGCCCGGCCGGTACGAACCCGCTGCCGGTCAGGCGCCGTCGTGTCCACCATGACCAACGAACTGCATGAACATGAACCGGGCCACGTATCCATCACGATCGCTGGCGCCGACGAGCAGACCGTCCGCGACATGGCGGTCGCCCTCAGCCGCTGCCACAACGTCACCGGCCCCAGCGCCCCTTGGCGCGTCCCCGGCGTGCCCGGAGTCCGTGTCCACGTGTACGGCCACACCGATCCGGGCGATGGTTCCGAGACCTGCTTGTGCCAGCCGCCGCGAGAAGCAACGGCTACCTGAGCGCGACGCAAAAGACTCTCGGCCGGGATGCTGCGCCGCTGCACTACCCCCATGCCGGGCATGGCCCTCCACGCTGGCCGACGGCCCGGTGAACGAAGGAGCACCGCATTGCAGCCCGCCGTCCTCCAGGCCATCGACTCCTGGGAGCAACACTGGAACGAGACGCAGAACGCAGCAGTGGCCGCGCTGAAGGCCGCGTTCCCCCGCCTCCGCGACTGTCCTCGCTACGTCGGCTGTGACGACCTCCGCCTGGAGTACAAGGAGGACGGGCACGGCGGCGGTCGGGTCTGCGTCGACAACGAGGGCCGCGCGAATGCCGAGTTCGGCCAGGTCCCCAACGAAGTGATCGCGCGCGCCGTCGACGGAATCATGTTCCCCTACCTCGACGACGTAGACGGTCCGCTGCGCGATGCGCCACCGGGCACGTACGTCTACGAGTGCGAGACCTCGGCCGCGCAGTTCGAGTTCACCCTGGGCGCGCTCGGGCACGGCAAGGTCGTCATCTCCTTCGCCACCATCCCCGATGCCGCGGCGGTGCTCGATGCCCTGGCGCGTGCGTCCGACGAGGGCGCGACGTAAGCCCAAGGCGCCGTCCATTCTCCCGTCGCTCGCCCCGCCGCTCCCCGTGGCCGCTCCCCGCGGCCGGTGGCTGGGCAGGACGGAGACCGATCGTGGCCCGACGACGCACTGGCCCCACCGACGCGGTGAAGGACCTCGTCTATCAGCGCGATGGCGGGCGCTGTGTGCGCTGCGGCTCCCTGCACCGGCTGACGATCCACCACCGCGTTAACCGGGGCATGGGCGGGGCGCGGGCGCCCTGGGTCAACCAGGCGCACAACCTCCTGCTGGTCTGCGAGCCGTGCAACGGCTGGTTCGAGGACCACCCTCAGGCGTCGTACGAGGCCGGGTGGAAGGTCCGCCGTCCGCAGGTCCCGGACGAGGTCGAAGTCCGGTACGTGGATGGGCAGACCTACCGCCTGGCACCTGATGGTGTGCGCGCCGTGATCGTGGGAGCGGCCCGGTGAACCGCGAGGCGTCTCGCTTCGTCGACTTCGGCCGCTGGACAGCCGGCACCTGGACCACGAAGGCCCCCGGGATCTGGTTCGCGATCGGCTACACCTATGGCCGCGACGAGCGTCCGTACGGAATCGGCGGGCCCGCCCTCACGTTCGGCCGCCGCACCTGGGCCGTGTTCACCCGGCACTCTCGCGCCGAGTACAAGGTGCGGAAGCGCGACCCGTGGGCGAAGGAGAGCGAGGAGTTCCAGCCGCTGCCCCGGCCGCGTCGTGGGCTCGGGCGGCTGGTGTGGTGGCGGTGAGGCGCCTGTCCGGACTCGGGGTGCTGCGCCGCGGTGCCCTCCCCCGCACGATGGTGGGCAGGGTCGCCTTGACCGAGGTCCCGCTTCCTTGCGATCCAGGTACAGCGGGTGACGTCGGGGGGCGGGTGATCATGTTCGGCCGGTTCGGGTTTGCCCTGCTCAGGAGGGGTGTCGAGTAGCCGCGATGACAGGGCTGTGCCCTGCGCTGTACTATTTGCGGGTTCGTTTGGCATGGGGTTGCCCCAGCCTTCGCCGGCACCAGACCGGTGCCCGACCCCGGAGGCCAGTCATGCCCGCTGCGCGCCACCACAAACTCACCGTCCCCGACCACCAGACGCTCCGCAAGGAGGCCGGGCGCCAGGTCAAGGACGAGCTGGGCGCCATCGCCCGCCCCGACGACCGGTTCAAGAGGGCCTGCGAGATCGTCCAGCAGGCCGACCTCGAGATCGCCGCGCACGCCGAGGAGCGCAACCAGGCCGCACTGTCGCTGTGGTTCTACGACGGCGTCCGCGGCCTGGACAAAGTCCTCGGCATGAACAGCAACGCGTACTCCGAGATGCGCCGCATCGCCCTGCACGGCGACAAGAAGGCAACGATCAACCCCGGCGGAGACCTCAACGCCCGGATGACCGCCGATGAGCGGCGCGCGGCCGCGGAGGAGGCGGGCGTGCCGCACACCGAGAACGCTGCCGACCGGTTGCCATCTCTGGCCACAACCGTGTCGGAGGCGAACGCCCGCCGGAAGGCAGCGCTGCCGTTCCTGCAGGACGCCGCGCTCGTGCTCACCGAGGAGCCCTACGAGTGGTCCACAGACCGCATCGCCGAGTTCGGTGACGTCACCCCGAAGTACGCCCGTGACGCGAAGAACGCGGCGAAGCGACGCCGCGGCCACTGACCCATCCCAGCCCGCCAGCCCGGCCTCGAAGCACCACCGGGGCCGGGTTTTCAGTCGCCGGTCACCGGGGCCTGAAAAACCGGCGCCGGTGAAACCGGCTTCCGGTGACCCGGGTTCCGGCAGATCAGGCCCCTTTAGTAAGAACATCAACCCAGACCATCACGTAATTACGGTGCCCTCGCTTCGCTCAGGCACCGTCGGCATCCCCACGTGAGGGCTCGGCGTTTGAGAACACTCGGCTGGACGTGCGCCACGGAAGCTTGAGCCCCGGTGAGCAGCCTTCAGCGGTGCTGAGGGTTCAGGTTCCGCAGCTTCGCCCGGAAGGCCGGGTCAGGAGTGACCGGCAGGTGGCGCCCAGTGGACAGATCCAGATACCCCCACGCGCCCCGCTCGCCACGCCCGCACACCATCAGGCTCATGGTCGCGCCCGGGGCATGGACGCGGGTGACCTCGTGGTAGAGGGCGCGGTCGACGCGGTTGGTGCTGCCGAACTGGTGTGTCACGCCGCGCTCGGTGTGCACTTGGTTGCCGCCGAGTCGGTAGCGGTCTTCGTCATAGGCGCCCATCAGGATGTACGAATCGAAGCCCCACGGGTGTGAGTGCGGGAGCGGTTTGCCACCGGGGTCGCGCAGGTCCGGCCGCATCCAGACGTTGATCCTGATCGTGGACTGCTGCGTCTCCAACACGGTCAATTCGGCCCGGCTCGCGAGTCCGGACTCGTCTGGTACCAGCCACCAGGAGGTGGGCGCGGTGAACTGCTCCCACGTGATCGGAGGCAGAGCGGGAACGCGTAAGGCGAGTTCTTCGGCAGCGATCTCGTACATCGAGTCGTCGGCCGTGAGCCCGGGGAGGATGGTGGTCTGCATGCAGCCGAGTGTGGGGACCGTGGGGTCGCCGCAACAGGGGTTTCCGTTGCCAATCCGAAGCGGCAACGGAAACCGCTGTGGCCTCAGGGTTTCTTGTTCAGGAGTCTCTTGCGGGTCGCCCTGACGTCCGTGGAGGGGGCCCGTCCCCGGCCTCGCTGGACGAGGGGCCCTTCCGGTACAGGAAGCAATGACGCGAACTCCTTAGCCGGGAGGTGCCGCATCCAGTAGCATTCGAAGCGTCGTGAGCGAGGCTTACCGTTCACGATGAAGGGCCCGACTCCGGGTACCAGCCAGAGTCAGACCCTCCGCGCAGTTCACGAGCCCGGTCGCCTAGGAGTCGGCCGGGCTCGCTGCATGTGCGGCCGGTCGCGGCCGTACAGAACCACACGCCGGGGGAACCCGACGGCAGTCCGTCGCTCCGACGAGGGGCCGACTGTCACAGAATCCGGCGTGGTGGCGTTCCCTTCAGCATGACGATCATGCCCGGCAACACCCTGTCCCTGGCCCGCCACTACTACGAGATCCGCCGCGAGGTCCTGGCCGTGGCAGGGACGCAGGTCACCCCCTGGTTTCAGCTCACCCGCGATGAGCGTGACGTAGCGGTCGCCGAGGCCGCGATCATCCTCGAAGCGGTACGGCGGGCGAACGAGGAGCACGCGGTGCTCCTGGACGCCGTCACCAGCCGCCCTCCCGCTGCTGCCGCGCCCCGCATGGCTCAGGTGTAACAAGATCAGCCATTCCGACGTACTACACAGTGCTGAGGCCCGCGCGTCCCCTCCCCCCCTGTCGCGCGGGCCTCGAAGCCAGACCTCCGGCGCGCAGCGCACAGGGCGCGGTCTAGTCACACAGCGTGCCGGAACCCGCGGTCTGGCCGGGGAG